>NZ_CADEAU010000007.1 GCF_902825405.1 Micromonospora maritima
CCGCTCTGAACACTCTTTCCCTACACGACGCTCTTCCGATCTGCCCGCGCGGCCGCGGCGGCCGCGGCGGCCGGCGGTGGTCCGGGCAAGGGGACTCGGGCCGGTCAGCCGGCGCGGAAGACCGCGGACGCGGAGTGGGCCGGTGAGCCGCCCTACGACCCGGACTTCGACGGGCCGGTGCGGGGCGGCGGCGGTCGGGCGACGCCCGCGGCACCGGCGTACGAGGGCTTCGACCCGGGCGACGAGCCGCTGGACGTGGTGATCGACGAGCGGACCGCCCGGCAGTCCAGCGAGGAGCAGGCGGTGCAGCTGCTGCGCGAGACGTTCGGGGCCGAGAAGATCAACGAGGTGGACGCGCGCTGAGCGCGGGTCGACCCCGATTCAGGGTGCCGCGGCCCGACTAGGCTGGGCGCGGCCGAGCAGACGAGTGCGAGAAGGAGCGGTCCGTGCGCCCAGGTGGACAGCCGAACATGCAGCAGATGCTGAAGCAGGCGCAGAAGATGCAGCAGCAGATCGCCAAGGCCCAGGCCGAGCTGGCCGAGGCGGAGCTGGAGGGCACCGCGGGCGGTGGCCTGGTCACCGCCACCGTCGCCGGCACCGGTGAGCTGAAGGCGATCAAGATCGACCCGAAGGCGGTCGACCCGGAGGACGTGGAGACCCTGGAGGACCTGGTCGTCGCGGCCGTGCACAACGCCGCCGAGGCGGCCCGCGAGCTGACCGAGAAGAAGATGGGCCCGGTCGCGGGCGGGATGGGCGGCCTCGGCCTGCCCGGGTTCTGAGCGGCAGATGTACGAGGGTGCCATCCAGGACCTGATCGACGAGCTGGGCCGGCTGCCGGGTGTGGGCCCGAAGAGCGCCCAGCGGATCGCGTTCCACGTGCTGTCGGCGGATCCGGCCGACGTCAACCGGCTGGCCGGCGCGTTGCGCAAGGTCAAGGACCTGGTCCGGTTCTGCACGACCTGCTACAACGTGGCCGAGTCCGAGCAGTGCCGGATCTGCCGCGACCCCCGGCGTACCGACGAGGTGCTCTGCGTGGTCGAGGAGCCGAAGGACGTGGTGGCGATCGAGCGGACCGGCGAGTTCCGTGGCCGCTACCACGTGCTCGGCGGGGCGATCAATCCGCTGGAGGGCATCGGCCCGGACAACCTGCGGATCCGTGAGCTGATGACCCGGCTCGGCAGCGGGACGGTGCGCGAGCTGATCCTCGCCACCGACCCGAACACCGAGGGCGAGGCGACCGCCACCTATCTGGCGCTGATGGTCAAGCCGATGGGGATCTCGGTCACCCGGCTGGCCAGCGGCCTGCCGGTCGGCGGCGACCTGGAGTACGCCGACGAGATCACGCTGGGTCGTGCCTTCGAGGGCCGCCGGGCGGTCTGAGAGTCACCGCGTCGCCTCCGGCGGGTGCCCTGCGGGGTGCCCGCCGGAGGTGTCTCCGGACCGGAGCGGGACGGTCGTCGATCTGACACGTACGAGCCTCCGGGACCGGATCGACGTAACAAATTCGCCCCTCAGGCCGACGAACATTCGGTGAACGAAAGCGATCCCCTTCGAATCGAATGCCTCGCTGCGGAAAAGACACGATCCGATACCAACCCGCCCCCCTGGCGTTTCCGCATGCTCCGCCCTGGGGCTAAGGTCACCGCACATCGGTGACCCCTGTCACCACGTTGTCCGTACCCCCAAGGACGAGGTGAAGCACCATGCGTGCACCCAGGCCGAAGGTCGCGATCGCGGCCGTCGCGGTCGCGGCCCTCGCGGTAGCAGGCTGCGCCGAGAGCGACCGCGACAGTGGCTCCGGAGGTAGCAAGAAGGACACCCTCGTCTTCGGCGTCGCCGGAGACCCGAAGGTGCTCGACCCCAGCTTCGCCAGCGACGGTGAGTCGCTGCGCGTGGCCCGCCAGGTCTTCGAGACCCTGGTCCGCCCCGAGGAGGGTGGCACCAAGGTCACGCCGGGCCTCGCCGAGTCCTGGACCCCGGACGCGGCGGGCACGACCTGGACCTTCAAGCTCCGCTCGGGCGTCAAGTTCCACGACGGCTCCGACTTCAACGCGGAGGCCGTCTGCTTCAACTTCAACCGCTGGTACAACGCCAAGGGCCTCATGCAGAGCCCGGACGTGACCGCGTACTGGCAGGACGTCATGGGCGGGTTCGCCAAGAACGAGAACCCGGACCTGCCGCCGAGCCTCTTCAAGTCCTGCACGGCCAAGGACGCCACCACCGTGGACCTGGCGTTCAACCGGGTCTCCAGCAAGATCCCGGCCGCGCTGATGCTGCCGTCGTTCTCGATGCAGAGCCCGAAGGCGCTGCAGCAGTACGACGCCAGCAACGTCACCGGCACCGCCGAGGACATCAAGTACCCGTCGTACGCGATGGAGCACCCGACCGGCACCGGGCCGTTCAAGTTCAAGGCGTGGGACGTCGCCAACAAGACGCTCACCATCGAGCGCAACGACGACTACTACGGCGACAAGGCCAAGCTGAAGACCATCATCTTCAAGACCATCTCCGACGAGAACGCCCGCAAGCAGGCGCTCCGCTCGGGTGACATCCAGGGCTACGACCTGGTCGGTCCGGCGGACGTCGAGCCGCTGAAGAAGGAGGGCTTCAACGTCCTCACCCGCCCCGCCTTCAACATCCTCTACCTGGCGATCAACCAGAAGGGGAACCCGAAGCTGGCCGACCTCAAGGTCCGGCAGGCCATCGCGTACGCGGTGAACCGGCAGGCGCTCGTCGACTCGAAGCTGCCCCCGGGCGCCAAGGTCGCGATGAACTTCATGCCCGACACCGTCGAGGGCTGGAACGGCGACGTCACCAAGTACGACTACAACCCGGAGAAGGCCAAGCAGCTGCTGGCCGAGGCCGGCGCGACGAACCTGACGCTGAAGTTCCACTACCCGACCGAGGTCACCCGGCCGTACATGCCGAACCCGAAGGACATCTTCGAGCTGCTCTCGGCGGACCTCAAGGCGGTCGGCATCAACGTCCAGGCCATCCCGCTCAAGTGGAGCCCGGACTACCTCAACGCCACCACCTCCGGCAGCAAGCACGACCTGCACTTCCTCGGCTGGACCGGTGACTACGGCGACGCGTACAACTTCATCGGCACCTTCTTCGACCGGCCGAAGGACGAGTGGGGCTTCAACAACGCCGCGCTCTTCGCCCAGTTCAAGGACGCCGACACCACCGCCGACGCGGCGGCTCGGACGGAGAAGTACAAGGCCCTCAACAAGGCGATCATGGACTTCCTGCCGGGTGTGCCGATCTCGCACTCCCCGCCGGCGATCGTGTTCGGCAAGGACGTGACCGGGATCAAGGCGAGCCCGCTCACCGACGAGCGGTACGCGACCGCAGAGTTCAAGTGATCTGAAGGCACTGACGCGGGCGGGCGCTGTGAGCACAGCGCCCGCCCGCACCCCTCCGCACCCCCTTCGAGGCGCCCGTGTTCCGGTTCATCGTCAGACGCCTGCTACAGCTGATACCCACGCTGTTCGGGCTCTCCGTCCTGCTGTTCATCTGGCTCCACCGACTTCCCGGCGGGCCCGAGACCGCGATCCTCGGTGAACGGGGCACGCCCGAGACGCGCGCCGCCATCCGGCGCAACCTCGGCCTCGACGAGCCGATCCTGGTCCAGTACGCGCGCTTCCTGCGGCGGATGATCCGGCTGGACCTGGGCACCTCGACCGGCACCAAGCGCGCGGTCACCACCGAGTTCCTGGAGCGGTTCCCCGGCACCGTCGAGCTGACCGTCATGGCGATGGTGCTCGCGGTCGGCCTCGGCATCCCGCTCGGCTACCTGGCCGCCCGCCGGCGCGGCCGGTTCCTCGACCACGCCTCCGTCGGTGGATCGCTGATCGGCATCTGCATCCCGGTCTTCTTCCTGGCCTACGTGCTCAAGGCGATCTTCGCCGAGAACCTGGGCTGGTTCCCGTCCAGCGGCCGGCAGGACCCGACCATCGGGGCGACCCGGGTCACCAACTTCTTCGTCCTCGACGGGATCATGACCCGCGAGTGGGACGCCGCCGCCGACGCGCTCTGGCACCTCGTGCTGCCGGGCATCGCGCTGGCCAGCATCCCGCTCGCGATCATCGTCCGGATCACCCGGGCCAGTGTGCTGGAGGTGCTCAACGAGGACTTCGTCCGCACCGCCGAGGCCAAGGGCCTGACCGAGCGGACCGTCCGCCGCCGGCACGTGCTGCGCAACGCCATGCTGCCGGTGGCCACCTCGATCGGTCTCCAGACCGGTCTCCTGCTCTCCGGCGCGGTGCTCACCGAGACCGTGTTCGCGTTCAGCGGCATCGGCGCGTTCGTCGCCGAGTCGATCAGTCAGCGCGACTACCCGGTGCTGATGGGCTTCATCATGATCATTGCGGTGGTGTACGTGCTGGTGAATCTCCTGGTCGACCTCTCCTACAGCGTGATCGACCCGAGGGTGAGGGTGCGATGACCATCACCACAGGCAAGAAGCGCGAGAAGATCGACCGGCTCGCCGAGCTGGCGGCCCGCGACGACGAGCAGGGGGTGAGCCTCTGGAAGGAGGCGTTCCGCCGGCTCCGGCGCAACCCGGCCGCCATCATCGGCGTGGTCATCCTGGCGGTCTTCGTCCTGGTCGCCGTCGTCGGGCCGTTCCTCGTGCCGTACAGCCCGACGGACTCCATCGGCATCCGCGAAGGGCTGGTCAAGTCCGGCCAGGGCATCATCCCGGGCGCCTCCGGCGACCACTGGCTCGGCTTCGACCACCAGGGCCGGGACGAGTTCAGCCGGCTCATCGTCGGCGCCCGGCAGACATTGCTCGTCGGCGTGGTCTCCACGTTGATCGGCCTCGCGGTCGGCGCGCTGATCGGCGGCGTCGCCGGCGCCGCTGCCGGCCTCGGCGGGCGCTGGGGCCGCTGGATCGACACCACCCTGATGCGCTTCATCGACATGCTGCTGGCCATGCCGAGCCTGCTGCTCGCGGTGAGCATCGCGGCGCTGCTCGGCGCCAGCCTCACCACCGTGATGATCGCGGTCGGTGTGGTGTCGGTGCCGATCTTCGCCCGGCTGCTGCGCGGCTCGATGATCGCGCAGTCCAACAGCGACTACGTGCTGGCCGCGACGTCGCTCGGCGTGAAGCGGTCCAAGATCGCCCTCACCCACGTGGTGCCGAACTCGATCGCCCCGGTCATCGTGCAGGCCACGCTGACCCTGGCCACCGCGATCATCGAGGCGGCCGCGCTGTCCTTCCTGGGTCTCGGCAACCCCGACTCGGCCATCCCGGAGTGGGGCGTCATGCTCGCCGACGCGCAGCCCTACCTGGGCATCCGCCCGGGCCTGGCGGTCTACCCGGCGCTCGGCATCATCATCACCGCGCTCGGCTTCACCCTGCTCGGTGAGGCGATGCGCGAGGCCCTCGACCCGAAGTTGCGGAAGTAGGTCAGTCAGCCATGGCACTACTCGAAGTGGACGACCTCTCCGTCACGTTCGCCCGGCGCGGACAGCGCACCGTGCACGCGGTCGACGGGGTGTCCTTCTCGGTCGACGCCGGTGAGGTCGTCGGCCTGGTCGGTGAGTCCGGCTGCGGCAAGAGCGTCACGTCGCTGGCCATCATGGGCCTGCTGCCCAAGCAGCCGGGCCTGCGGGTCGGCGGCAAGGCGGTCTTCGACGGCACCGACCTGATCCAGCTCGACGACCGGTCCCGCCGCGACATCCGCGGTCGGGACGTCGCGATGATCTTCCAGGACCCGCTCTCCTCGCTGAACCCGGTGATCCCGATCGGGCTCCAGGTGACCGAGGTGCTCGCCCGGCACCGGGGGATGAAGGGTGAGGCGGCCGCCAAGGAGGCCGCCGACCTGCTCGACCGGGTCGGCATCCCGGACCCGCGCCGGCGGCTCAAGGAGTACCCGCACCAGCTCTCCGGCGGCATGCGGCAGCGCGCGCTGATCGCCATGGCGGTGGCCTGCCAGCCCCGGCTGCTGATCGCCGACGAGCCGACCACCGCGCTGGACGTCACCATCCAGGCGCAGATCCTGGAACTGCTCAAGGACCTGGTCCGCGACTCCGGCACCGCGCTGGTGATGATCACGCACGACCTCGGCGTGGTGGCCGGCATGTGCGACACCATCAACGTGCTCTACGCCGGCCGGGTGGTGGAGACGGCCACCCGCCGTCCGCTGTTCCGCCAGCCCCGGCACCCGTACACCGAGGGTCTGCTCGCGTCGGTGCCCCGCCTGGACGCCGGCCGGGGGGAGCGGCTGAACCCCATCCCCGGCTCGGTGCGGGACCTGCTGCCCTGGCCGGACGGCTGCGCGTTCGCCCCGCGCTGCGCGCGCCGGGTCGACGACTGCGTGGGCGAGCCGCCGGAGCTGGTGATCGCCCACGACGGGCGGGGCTACCGCTGCGTCAACCCGGTGCCGGTCCCCGGCCTGACCCCGGGCGCGGACGTGGCGGCCACCGTGCCGACCGTGGCCGAGCCCGGCGCGGTGCCGGCCCAGGCCGAACCCGCCGACCCGCCGGCCGTGCCGGGCTTCGGACCGGCCGCGCGCGAGGAGGAGACACCCCATGAGTGACAACGAGATCCTCGTCGAGGTCCGCGACCTCAAGGTGCACTTCCCGATTCGGCGGGGGCTGCTGTTCGACCGCACCGTCGGGCACGTCAAGGCGGTCGACGGCGTCGACCTGAGCATCCCGCGCGGGAAGACGTACGGCCTGGTCGGCGAGTCGGGCTGCGGCAAGTCCACGCTCGGTCGGGCACTGCTCCAGCTCACCCCGCCCACCGGCGGCGAGGTGACGTTCGACGGCGTCGAGCTGACCACGTTGCCCGCCGGCAAGCTGCGGTCGATGCGGCGCCGGATGCAGATGATCTTCCAGGACCCGATGTCCAGCCTGGACCCCCGGCAGAACGTCGAGTCCATCCTCACCGAGGGCCTCCAGACCCACGGCATCGGTGCCGACCGCAACGAGCGGCGCCGGATCATCGGCGAGACGCTGGACGCGGTGGGCCTGCCCAAGTGGGCGCTCTCCCGCTACCCGCACGAGTTCTCCGGCGGCCAGCGGCAACGCATCGGCATCGCCCGGGCACTGGTCCTCGGGCCGGAGCTGATCGTCGCCGACGAGCCGGTCTCCGCGCTGGACGTCTCGATCCAGGCGCAGGTGGTCAACCTGCTGGACGAACTCCAGGAGAGCCTCGGCCTGACCTACCTGGTGATCGCGCACGACCTGGCGGTGGTGCGGCACATCTCCGACATGGTCGGGGTGATGTACCTGGGCGCGCTGGTCGAGGAGGCACCGAGCGAGCGGCTCTACACCGAGCCGCTGCACCCGTACACCCGGGCGTTGATGTCGGCCGTGCCGGTCCCGGACCCGGACGTCGAGGACCGGCGCGAGCGCATCCTGCTCGCCGGAGACCTGCCGTCACCGGCCAGCCCGCCGTCGGGCTGCCGGTTCCACACCCGCTGCCCGTGGGCGCAGCCGACCCGGTGCGCCGACGAGCGGCCCGAACTGCGGCCGATCGGTGAGAGCCGGGTGGCCTGCCACTGGGCCGAGCAGATCGCCGCCGGCGAGCTGCGCCCGCACGAGGTGACCGCGACGATCACCCGGCCCGAGGACGAGGGCGAGGAACCGGGCGTGGTCTCCGCGCCGAGCGAGCCCGGCTCGTACGTCTGACCGCACGGCGGCGCGTCCCCACCCGGATCCGGACGGGGACGCGCCGCCCGCTCAGCCCTCGGGGCGGTTGAGCAGGCCCACCGCGATCGTGTGCACCGCGTCCACCGCGGCCGGGTCGGCCAGCGGGGCGCTGCCACCGGTCACCGCGTACCACTCGTCGGCGTCCTTGTACTGCACCCGCAGCGTCACCCGGCCGTCGGCGTGCTCGGTGCGCAGGGTCAGCTCGCCGGTCACCACACCGACCTCGTCGGTCATCACCCCTCCCGGTCCGGCGGTGACGTCGGCGGTGCGGGCGGCCGGTCCGGCCGGGGCACCCCCGGTCGGCGCGCCCGGCACGGCGTCGGCGGACATGCCCGCTCCGGAGACGTCGACGGGCTCCGGCTGCCGACCGTCCGCCGTCATCCCGGCCGAGGCCGGGCCGGTCGCGGTGGTGTCGCCGGCCGCCGCGGCGTCCTCGCCGGTGGCGTCCGGTGTCCTCTCCGGGGCCGGTGTGCCACCCGCTCCGGTCACGGCTTGCTCGCCCATGTGCAGCCCTCCAGCATGTCGGTGAGGGCGGCCTTCTCGGCACTGGTCACCGTCAGCCGCCAGTAGTGCTTGACCGTCACCCAGTCGGCCGCGTACTGGCACCAGTACGACCGGTTCGCCGGCTTCCACTGGGACGGGTCCTGGTCACCCTTTGCCCGGTTGGAGCGCAGAGAAACCGCGATGAGCTGCGGGCGGGTCTGGTCGTTGGCGAAGTCGCCGCGCTTCGAGTCGTCCCACTCGTCCGCGCCGGAGCGCCACGCGTTGGCCAACGGCACGACGTGGTCGATGTCCACGTCCGACGGGTCGGTCAGCACCATCCCGTCGTAGGCGCTCTCCCACCGCCCGCCGACCACGTTGCAGCCGGAGAGCTTGATCCCCTCGCCGTCGCGCTGCAACACGGTGTCCCGGACGTCGCAGTTCTTGCCGGTGTCCCGCCAGTGCGGGAAGCGGGAGCGGCTGTAGCCCTTCATCGACCCCGCGGTGGCCACCGTCAGCTCGCCGAGCTGCTGGTTCACGTTCCCGGCGGCGCTCGGCGGCGCGTCCGGCTCGGTGACGGAGGGGTCACACCCGGCCGCGCCGAGGGCGAGCACCGCGGTGACCGCGGCGGTCAGCGCGGCTCGGACTCCTGATCTCGTACGCACAGACGACACCTCTCCAGCTTGCGGGCTCCGGGCGAGTCCGCACAGTACCCGGCGGCGGTTTCCGTGATTCGTGGCGTCGAGGGTGGAGTGCGGGGCAGAGTGGATAGCCGTGACGGCACCCGCTCCCGCACTGCGTACCGGCTCGGCCGCCGGACGTGGCACCCTGCTCGCCGCGGTCCTCGCCTCCGGCATGGTGTTCCTGGACAGCACCGTGGTCAACGTCGCGCTGCCGCGGCTCGGCGCGGAGCTGGACGCCACGGTGGCCGGTCTCCAGTGGACCGTCAACGGCTACCTGCTGATGCTTGCCGCGTTCGTGCTGCTCGGCGGCGCGCTGGGCGACCGCTTCGGCAGGCGGCGGGTCTTCCTGATCGGGGTGGTCTGGTTCGCGGTCGCGTCGGTGCTCTGCGGGCTGGCCCAGGGCACCGGCTGGCTCGTCGCCGCCCGCTTCCTCCAGGGCGCGGGCGGGGCGCTGCTCACCCCGGGCTCGCTCTCCGTGCTCCAGGCCAGCTTCCATCCGGACGACCGGGGCAAGGCGATCGGCACCTGGTCCGGCCTCTCCGGAGTGTCCACCGCCCTCGGGCCGCTGCTCGGCGGCTGGCTGATCGACACGCTCTCCTGGCGGTGGATCTTCTTCGTCAACCTGCCGCTGGCCGTGGGCGTGGTGCTCGCCGCGATGCGCTGGGTGCCGGAGAGCCGCGACGAGGCGGTCTCGCGTACCGGGGGAGGACGGCGGCGGTTCGACGTGGCCGGCGCGTTGCTCGGCGCGTTGGCGCTCGGCGGCGTCACGTACGCGCTCATCGACGCCCCGGCGCAGGGCGCCTCCCCGGCGGTGCTGGCCGCCGCGGTGGTCGGGGTGGTCGCGGTGGTGGTGTTCGTGCTGGTCGAGCGGCGGCGTGGGGACACCGCGATGCTGCCCACCGGGCTGTTCTCCAGCCGGCTCTTCTCGGTGCTCAACGTCTTCACCGTGGTGGTCTACGCGGCGCTCGGCGGGTTCACCTTCTTCCTCGCCGTCTACCTGCAGAACGTGGTCGGCTGGTCGGCGCTGCTCACCGGCCTGGCCACGGTGCCGATGACGCTGCTGCTGCTGGTCGGCTCGCCCCGGGCCGGCGCGCTGTCCGCCCGGATCGGCCCCCGGCTGCCGCTCACCGTCGGGCCGGTGGTCGCCGCGGCGGGCCTGCTGCTGCTGCGCCGGGTCGGGCCGGGCGCCTCGTACTGGGTGGACGTGTTGCCCGGCGTGGCGCTGTTCGGGGCCGGGCTCACCCTGGTGGTCGCCCCGCTGACCACGTCGGTGCTGGGTGCCGTGGCGGACCGGTTCGCCGGCGTGGCGAGCGGCTTCAACAACGCCGCCTCCCGGGCCGGCGGCCTGCTCGCGGTGGCCGCGTTGCCGCTGCTGGTCGGGCTCTCCGGCACCGGGTACGAGCAGAAGGGCGCGTTGGCCGACGCGTACCGGGGGGCGATGGCATGGTGTGCCGGGCTGCTGCTGGCCGGCGCGGTGCTCGCCGTCGTGCTCATCCACCGCCCCCGGGGGGAAGGAAGGGCCCCTTCTTAACGCCTCCGGTAGAGGAAGGGCCCCTTATTAACACTCGGACCATTCGGCGCGGCTGTTAAGAAGGGCCCCCTCCTATGCAGAATGCGTTAAGAAGGGGCCCTTCCTTGCACCTCAGGTGCGGGTGCGGTTCACGGCGCTGGTGACCGCCTTGATCGAGGCGGTGACGATGTTCGCGTCCACCCCGACACCCCACACCGTGCGGCCGTCCACCTCGCACTCCACGTACGCGGCGGCCTGCGCGTCACCGCCGGAGGAGAGCGCGTGCTCGTGGTAGTCGAGCACGCGCACCGCCACGCCCAGCGACTGCAACGCGTTGACGTACGCGTCGATCGGGCCGTTGCCGACGGCGGTGAGCGACCGGGTCTCGCCGCCGAACCCGACCCGGGCGTCGATCTCGACCTTGCCGTCGACGGTGCCGATCGTGTAGCCGGCCAGCGTGACCGCCGGGTCGACCTGGTGGTCGACCAGGTAGTTGCGGGCGAAGATCTCCCACATGGTGCCCGGCTCGACCTCGCCGCCGTCGTGGTCGGTGACCTCCTGGACCACGCCGGAGAACTCGATCTGGAGGCGGCGCGGCAGGTCGAGCTGGTGCTCGCTCTTCATGATGTACGCGACGCCGCCCTTGCCGGACTGCGAGTTGACCCGGATGACCGCCTCGTAGGTGCGGCCCAGGTCCTTCGGGTCGATCGGCAGGTAGGGCACGGCCCAGGTGAACTCGTCCACCGGCACCCCGGCCGCCGCCGCGTCGGCGTGCAGCGCGGCGAAGCCCTTGTTGATCGCGTCCTGGTGGGAGCCGGAGAACGCCGTGTAGACCAGGTCGCCCGCGTACGGGTGGCGCTCGTGCACCGGCAGCTGGTTGCAGTACTCGACGGCGCGCTTGACCTCGTCGATGTTCGAGAAGTCGATCATCGGGTCGATGCCCTGCGAGAAGAGGTTCAGGCCGAGCGTCACCAGGTCGACGTTGCCGGTGCGCTCACCGTTGCCGAACAGGCAGCCCTCGATCCGGTCGGCGCCGGCCAGCAGACCCAGCTCGGCGGCGGCCACGCCGGTGCCCCGGTCGTTGTGCGGGTGCAGGCTCAGCGACAGGCTGTCCCGCCGGGGCAGGTGCCGGTGCATCCACTCGATCGAGTCGGCGTAGACGTTGGGCATCGCCATCTCGACGGTGGCCGGCAGGTTGACGATCAGCTTCCGGTCCGGGGTCGGGTCGACCACCTCGATCACCGCCGCGCAGACCTCCACCGCGTACTCCAGCTCGGTGCCGGTGTAGGACTCCGGCGAGTACTCGTAGTGGATGTCGGTGTCCGGGGTGTGGATCTCCGCGTACTTCTGGCACAGCCGCGCGCCCTGGGTGGCGATGTCGGTGATGCCGTCGCGGTCCAGGCCGAAGACCACCCGGCGCTGGAGCGTCGAGGTCGAGTTGTAGAAGTGCACGATGGCCCGGCGGGCGCCGCGCAGCGAGGAGAAGGTCCGCTCGATCAGGTGCTCCCGGCACTGGGTCAGCACCTGGATGGTGACGTCCTCCGGGATCAGGTCCTGCTCGATCAGCTGCCGTACGAAGTCGTAGTCGGTCTGGCTGGCCGACGGGAAGCCGACCTCGATCTCCTTGTAGCCCATCTGCACCAGGAGCTGGAACATCCGGCGCTTGCGCTCCGGCGACATCGGGTCGATCAGCGCCTGGTTGCCGTCGCGGAGGTCGACGGCGCACCAGCGGGGCGCGGCCTCGACGCGGCGGGTGGGCCAGGTGCGGTCGGGCAGGTCGACCCAGAACTGCCGGTCGTACGGGAGGTAACGGTGGACCGGCATCCGACTGGGCCGCTGGCGGGCGAACGGATCGGTCTCGGTGACAGGTTGAGCCATCTCGGAGTGCTCCCTGGAACATGTGGCGTCAGCAGATCGGACGGTGTCGGCGAGATGCCGGGCGACGGTGCGCGGCGATGCCGAGAAGAAGATCGGATGTGCTGGACGGCGCGGTTCAACTCCGCGACGAGGTGCCGGCCGGTCAGGCCTCGTCGCGGCAGCCAAGGAGAAGGTACGCCTGCCACATGACAGGGTCACCCTACGTGGTGGGACGGGCGGTGGGAAGGCTGGTCCGGACTATGGGACCGGAGTCACCGCTTCGGTGGACTCCGGCACTGCGCCCAGCCGGGGCGTCCGCTCCGCCCGGGCCACCGCCGGCACGATCGCCGACCCGACCAGCACGAAGATCGCCGCCGTCGGATACCAGCCCCAGCCGCCGGTCGTCACACCGAGCGCGGTCAGCCCCGCCGGGGCGATCATGTACTGCACCTGCTCGCCGAGCCGCAGCGCCCCCACGTACGCGCCGCGCTGGTCGTCCGGCGGAAGCGTGGCGGTGAGCCCCCAGGTGCCCGCCGACTCGATCAGCTCGGCCAGGATCAGCAGCGTCGCGGCGGCCACCAGCACCACCACGGTGAGCGGGCCACGGGTGACCCCGGAGATCGGCAGGACCAGGCAGGCCAGGGCGATCAGCAGGGCTCCGCGGCGGGAGGCCCGCGCCGCGCCCGCGGCGGTGTCGGCGCCTCGACTGACGCGTACCTGGAGCAGCACGACCAGGACCGTGTTGAGCAGCAGCAGAGCGGCGATCACGGTCTTCGGGGCGTCGGTGTGGGCCAGGATCCAGAGCGGCAGGACCGTCAGGTAGAGCACCCCGTGCGCGGTGAGCAGCCCGGACAGCAGGGACACCGCCATGAACGGCCGGTCCCGCAGTACGGCGAGCCGACCCATCGGCTCCACCGGCCGGGTCACCTGCGGCAGTCGGGGCAGCCGTCGTACGAACAGGGCCGTGACCAGGAAGACCATCGCGACGAACCAGACCATCCCTCGGTACGCCCCGATCGTGTCCACCGTCAGCACCAGGCCGCTGATCACCGCGCCCAGCCCGAAGCCGGCGTTCAACGACGACCGCTGGTACGCCATCGCGGTGACCCGTTCGGCCGGCGGGAGCGCGTTGATCGAGTAGACCTGACGGGCCACCCCGGTCGACGCGTCCACCGCCGCCAGCGCCACCACCACGGCGAGGAAGCTCGCGAAGCCGCCCACGAACGGGTACGTCGCGAAGAGCGCGGCGTTCAGCACCAGCCCGGCCAGCCAGACCCGCTGCGGCCCGTACCGGTCGGTGAGCCCGCCCAGCGGCACCGTGCCGAGCAGCGACACGCCCGCCGCGACGGACAGGCCCAGCCCGACCTGGGCGGCGCTGAGCCCGAGCGCCCGGGTGAAGAAGACGGCGCTGCCGGCGTGGAACAGGCCGCTGCCGACGGCTCCGACCATGGCCTGCGCGGCCAGCGCGCGGGTCAGCCCGGCCGGCGGTACGACGTTTCGGACGGCGGTACGGATGGTGTCTCTGGCCCCCATGGCCGGGAAGTGAACCGTGCCCCCACAAGACCGGTCGAGCCTTTTAGGCTGGGCCGAATCCTGCCCCGGGAGTGCATGTGTCCGAGTTGCGTTTCAGCCTGGCGGACGTGGCGGGCGTACGGCTCGCCGTGTCGCCGGTCAACGAGACGGTCATGAGCATGTGGGCGCTGGCCGACCCGGTCCGCTATCCGGTGCACCTGCCCTGGATCGACCGCGCGCGGGTGTCCCTGCGCCGTCCCGAGGTCGCCACCCGGGTCCGACCGCTGATGGAGCTGACCTGGCGGGGTTGCCCGTTGCCCGACTTCCTCACCCCGGCGGCCCGCCCGAACGCGGAGATGGCCGAGCAGCTCGACCAGATCGCGGCGACGCCGCCGGCCGTGGTGGTCCAGGACCTGGTGGCGACCACCCCGCGCCGGCCGCTGAGTCCGTTCGGGCAGGCGCTGCTCGCCGACCCCCGTGGGCTGCTGCCGCAGCTCGTCGACGCGGTGCGGGTCTGGTACGACGAGGCGATCGCCCCGGACTGGCCGCGGATGCGCGCGCTGCTCGACGCCGACGTGACGTACCGCGCGGCCCAGCTCGCCGAGAGCGGCGCCGGCCGGTTCTTCGAGCAGCTCCACCCGAGCCTGCGTTGGCTCGGCGACCGGTTGGTCAGCGACGATCCGTTCGAGCGGGACTTCGACCTGCGCGGTCGCGGGTTGGCGCTGAACCCGACGGTGTTCGGCGGCCGGCGGGTGCTGTGGAACCTGCTGGAAGACTCGTTGCCGGCCGGGGCGTATCCGGTCCGGGCGGTCGGGACGCTCTGGGAGGTGGCCACACCGCCGGCCGGCGACCCGCTGGCCAGGGTGCTGGGCAGCGGCCGGGCCGCGCTGCTGCACCTGCTCGACTCGGCGGTGACCACGACCGACCTGGCCCGGCTCACCGGGATGTCGGCGGGAAACGTCTCCCAGCACCTCACCGCGCTGCACGCGGCCGGGCTGGTCGCCCGCTGCCGGGCCGGGCGCCACGTGCTCTATCGCCACACCGACGTCGGGGCGGCTCTGCTGCGAGCCGCCCGCGGCGCCTGACTCGGCGTCGCCGGCCGCCGGCGTCACGACGGTCGACCCTCGGAGGCTCAGCGCAGCAGCAGGGCGGGCAGGGGGCGGCGGCGGCGCAACGCGGTCTCCCGGGCGTACAGGTCGGGCGGGAGCGTGGCCGGGTCGCCCAGGCGTCCGACGGCGACCACCGCCAGCGGGTGGACGTCGTCGGGCAGGTCCAGCTCGGCGGCGAGGCGGGGCCGGTCGAGCCGGGTGAGCTGGCGTACGTGCAGGCCGAGCGCGGTGGCCTGGACGGTGAGGTGGGCGACCGCCTGGCCCAGGTCGTACGCGCTCCGCTCGGGGTCGTGGCCGGCGTGCGCGGCGAGCAGCAGGGCGGCGGCGTGCCGGGCCCAGCTCTGGTCGCCGTCGGGCAGGCCGACCAGGATGCGCTTCCAGGTCTCGTCCTGCCGGTGCCCGAGGGCGAACCGCCACGGCTGGGCGTTGCCCGCGGAGGGGGCCCACCGGGCGGCCTCCAACAGGGTGGCCTCCTCGTCGGCGTCGAGTCGCGCCTCCGGGTCGAACGCGCGAGGGCTCCACCGGAAGGCGAGCAGCGGGGTCAGGTCGGCCATGGGCCCAGACTTCCCGAGGGGTGTGTCATCGGGCCGCCGGGGGTGGTCAGATGTGGTCAAGGGCACCCGTAACGGACAAAGCTCTACGACGTTGTCGGTGCCGGCACGTCCCTACCCACCGGTTCGCCGTCGCCCACCGCGCCGGCCAACTCCACCGTCGCCGGGGCCGGAGCGGGCTCGCCGGTCAGCGTGAGCATGCCGAAGGCGGCGCGGACCGCCACCGGGGTGCCGTCCTCCCGGTAGCAGTAGATGCCGACGTCCAACGGTGCGTTCATCGAGGCCGAGGTCGAGTCGACGGCATAGCACCTCCCGGTGACGCCGGTCGGCGCGTCGGCGGGGGAGACCGACAGGGGGGCGCGCCTGTCGGTGAGCACCTCCAGCCAGTCGGTGAACGGGTGCTGCACCCGGGGGTCCAGCCGGCGGGGCACCGCGT
Source organism: Micromonospora maritima (assembly GCF_902825405.1). Classification (GTDB taxonomy): domain Bacteria; phylum Actinomycetota; class Actinomycetes; order Mycobacteriales; family Micromonosporaceae; genus Micromonospora; species Micromonospora maritima. The sequence continues at coordinate 15,801 of NZ_CADEAU010000007.1, forward strand.
CGTCGGCGTCGCCGAGGCGTACGCAGGAGGCCGGCTCCGCCCGGCCGGCGGAGGGCAGGGCGCACTGGAACAGCCCGTCCGAGGTGGCGGCCAGCGAGACGTCCACCGTGCCGTCGTGTGCCCAGCGCGGCACGTCGACCCGCCAGCTGCCGTCGTCGGCGCTGGTCACCGCGACGGTGCGGGGAGTGCCCCCGGTCGGCGTGAAGGCGTACGTGGCGGTGTAGTGCCGGTCCTGCGCGGCGGCGGCCACCCCGGCCAGCTCGTCGCGGGCGGCGTCGACCTGCACCGGGACCGGGTCGGGCCCGCCCGTCGGGGCCGCCGCCGGCGGGTCGGCGCCGCAGCCGGCCAGCAGCGTCGGCAGGAGGAGCGCGAGTACGCCGATACGTCCGGGGACCGCGCGTCGATGAGCGTGCACCTGGTCATTCTGCTGGCTGGTGGTGGCCCGGGTCAGCCCACCGTACGGCTGTACCGCTTGGCGTGTCCGTGGTCCGCGGGGCCGGTGAGCCGCCCCACGCCGGGGCCGGATGGTGGGATCACCCGACCCGGCGTCGCGGCCCGACCGATACCCTGAGGAGGTCTGACACACGCCGCCGGACGGAAACGCCCGGCGGCGTCGGCACGCTCAGGGTCGTCGCTGGGAGGGAGCGCACCGTCGTGGCACTCGTGGTGCAGAAGTACGGCGGGTCCTCCGTCGCCAACGCCGAGCGGATCAAGCGGGTGGCCGAGCGCATCGTGGCGGCCCGCAAGGCGGGCGACGACGTGGTCGTGGTGGTCTCCGCCATGGGCGACACCACCGACGAGCTGCTCGACCTGGCCAACCAGGTGAGCCCGCTGCCGCCGGGCCGCGAGCTGGACATGCTGCTCACCGCCGGGGAGCGGATCTCCATGGCGCTGCTCGCCATGGCCATCCACAACCTGGGGTACGAGGCCCGCTCGTTCACCGGTTCCCAGGCCGGAGTGATCACCACCTCGGTGCACGGCCGGGCCCGGATCATCGACGTCACCCCGGGGCGGCTCAAGGGCGCGCTGGACGAGGGCGCGGTGGTCATCGTCGCCGGCTTCCAGGGCGTCTCGCAGGACACCAAGGACGTCACCACGCTCGGTCGGGGCGGCTCCGACACCACCGCCGTGGCGCTCGCCGCCGCGCTGCACGCCGACGTCTGCGAGATCTACACCGACGTGGACGGCATCTTCTCCGCCGACCCGCGGATCGTGCCGAACGCCCGGCACATCAAGCAGATCACCTACGAGGAGATGCTGGAGCTGGCCGCCTGCGGCGCGAAGGTGCTGCACCTGCGCAGCGTCGAGTACGCCCGGCGCGCGGGCTTGCCGATCCACGTCCGTTCGTCATACTCGACCAACACCGGCACGATGGTCACCGGATCGATGGAGGACCTTCCTGTGGAACAGGCACTGATCACCGGGGTCGCCCACGACCGCAGCGAAGCGAAGATCACGATCGTCGGCGTGCCCGACGAGCCGGGCGCCGCCGCCTCGATCTTCGACACCGTGGCCGGCGCCGAGATCAACATCGACATGATCGTGCAGAACGTGTCCACCGAGGGCACCGGCCGCACCGACATCTCGTTCACGCTGCCCAAGGCGGACGGCCCGACCGCGATGACCGCGCTCAGCAAGATCCAGGAGTCGGTCAAGTTCAAGGGCCTGCTCTACGACGACCACGTGGGCAAGGTCTCGCTGATCGGCGCCGGCATGCGCTCGCACCCGGGTGTCGCCGCCGGGTTCTTCGCCGCGCTCGGCGCCGCCGGGGTGAACATCGAAATGATCTCCACCTCGGAGATCCGGGTCTCCGTGGTCTGCCGGGACACCGACCTCGACAAGGCGGTCCGGGCCATCCACGACGCCTTCGAGCTGGGTGGTGACACCGAAGCCGTCGTCTACGCCGGCACCGGGAGGTAGCGCGGATGGCGTCGCTGCCCACCCTCGCCGTGGTCGGGGCGACAGGTGCCGTCGGCACGGTGATGTGCCAGATCCTCTCCTCCCGCCGCAACGTGTGGGGTGAGATCCGGTTGCTGGCCTCCGAGCGGTCGGCCGGCCGCCGGATCCGGTGCCGGGGCGAGGAGCTGACCGTCCAGGCCCTCACCGCCGACGCGTTCGACGGTGTCGACGTGGCGATGTTCGACGTGCCGGACGACGTCGCGGCCGAATGGGCGCCGGTCGCGGTGACCCGCGGCGCCGTGGTGGTGGACAACTCAGGCGCGTTCCGGATGGACCGGGACGTGCCGCTGGTGGTTCCCGAGATCAACCCCGAGCAGGTGCGCAACCGGCCGAAGGGGATCATCGCCAACGCCAACTGCACGACCCTGGCGATGATCGTGGCGATCGCCCCGTTGCACCGCGAGTACGGCCTGCGTGAGCTGGTGCTCGCCTCGTACCAGGCGGTCTCCGGGGCGGGGCAGGCCGGGGTGGACGCGCTGCACCTCCAGCTCGGCAAGATCGCCGGGGACCGGGTGCTCGGCTCCCGCGCCGGCGACGTGCGCCAGGCCGTCGGTGACGAGCTGGGCCCGTTCCCGGCGCCGCTGGCGCTGAACGTGGTGCCGTGGACCGGCTCGCTGGCCGACGGCGGCTGGTCCTCCGAGGAGCTGAAGCTGCGCAACGAGTCGCGCAAGATCCTCGGCCTGCCCGACCTGAAGGTCTCCGCCACCTGCGTCCGGGTGCCGGTGGTGACCGGTCACTCGGTCGCGGTGCACGCGGTCTTCGCCACCGAGGTGGACGCCGAGGGCGCCCGCGAGGTGCTGCGCAACGCGCCGGGCGTGATCCTGGTCGACGACCCGGCCGCCGGGGAGTTTCCGATGCCCATCGACGCGGTCGGCACCGATCCGTCCTGGGTGGGCCGCATCCGCCGCGCCGTGGACGACCCCAGAGCCCTGGACCTCTTCGTCACAGGCGACAACCTCCGCAAGGGCGCCGCCCTCAACACGGCCCAGATCGCCGAACTCCTCGCCAAGGCCCTGACCCCCTGACCCCCTGCCCTCCCCTTGCCTTTCGCGATCTTGAACTTTGTGCCCGGACATCGAGGACGTAAGCCGCGAAACGGGGGCCGCAAGTGCAAGATCGGCGATGGGGGGGAGCGCGGGCGCGGTCAGGCGGCGGAGAGGTGGATGCCGTCTCGGCCGTGGCGCTTCACCGCGTAGAGAGCCTGGTCGGCGCGGTGCAGGGTGCGCTCGGGTGTCTCGCCGGGGCGGGGCAGCGCGACGCCGACGCTGATCGTCCGGCCGGTGCGCCGGGCCGCCTCGGTCAGCCGCTCGGCGATCCGCACCGCCTCCTCCGGGCGGCTCACCTCGATCACCGCGACGAACTCGTCGCCCCCGGTCCGGTACAGCTCGTCGCCCTGCCGCAGCGCGCCCTCCAGTGCCCGGGCCAGCCCCACCAGCAGCCGGTCGCCGGCCTGGTGGCCGTACGTGTCGTTGACGTCCTTGAACCCGTCCACGTCGATCGCCAGCAGGGCGGTACGCCCCGGCGTGGCGCGGGCGATCCGCTGCCCGAACGACCCGGTGTGCCGGAGCCCGGTCAGCGGGTCGGAGTCGGCCTGCTCGCGCAGCCGGGCCAGCGTGCGCAGCCGGTCCCGGCAGGTCCACGCCTGCCCGGCCAGCAACTCGATCAGGTTGACGGTGGTCGGGTCGGGGCGTAGCAGTCGCTCGTCGGCGACCAGCAGCACCCCGCCGGCGGTCGGCGTGCCGACCGGCACCGCCACCAGCGTGCGCGCGCCGGCCCGGGTCAGCGGCAGGTACTCCTCGGTCGGCGGATGCCCCGCCTCGCCCAGCGTGTACGCCGAACCGTACCGGTGGGCGCGGTCGATCATCCGGTCCAGCGCGACCGGACCGGCCTCCGCCAGCTCGGCCCGGATCCGCGCCTCCAGCTCGCCGGGGGTGTCGGTGGGCGCGTTCAGCCGGGGCCCGCGCCGGCCGGTGAGCACCAGCACGGCCACGGTCAGCGCGGACACGTCCCGGGCGGCGGCGATCGCGGCGGTCGTCAGGTCCCAGTCCGTCGGCGCGGCGGTGAACGTGGCCGCGTGCCGGAGCAGCTTCTCGCTGCGGCTCTCGGCCGGCGGGCCGCCGAGCGCCGCGATCCGGGCGCCGAGCCGGTCGGCCAGGCGTTCGGCGGTCTCCCGCCACGGCGTCAGCCCGACCGGCTCGCTCCACTGGAGGTCGAGCACGCCGATCGGGTGACCGTCCGGGTCGCGTACCGGCACGCAGAGTTCCGCGGTGACGTCCGGCCGGACGGGCAGGTAGTCCGGGTCGGCGGACACGTCGGGCACGGCGGCGGTCCGCCCGGAGGCGTAGACCCGTCGCACCACGGACGGCTCGGGCCGGTGGCGGGTCGGCGTCCCGTCGGTGGTGGCCGGGACGTGCGAGAAGACCTGCCAGGCGCCGGTCGCCGCGACGCACCGCAGCCGGTCGTGGACCCGGAGCAGGATCGTCGCGGTCGCCGGTGTGTGCCGGGCGAGCGCGGCGACGGTCCACTGGCACGCCTCCGGCACGGTCGACGCCGTGGGGAGGCGCGCCGTGACGTCCCGGAGAACTCGCTCGTGATCCACGTCGTTCCTGCTCGGAGGGGGTCGGGTGCGATCAAATGTACTCAGCGCGGAGGCTGTCGACCTTCGTACACATGTGCTATCCACAGGCTGTGGACGCGGCCTGTGGGTATCTGCGGGCCTGCGCGGCGCGGCCCGGCGGCGATAGCGTGGAGACCCCGGGCCCCCGAGGAGGCGCCGATGCTCATCGCCCAGCTCAGCGACCCGCACGTGACCACCGGCCCGCTCGCCGCCGAGCCGGCCTCCGGGCTGCACCGGGCGCTCGGGTCGGTGCTCGCCCTGCGCCCCCGGCCGGACTGTGTGGTGATCACCGGCGACCTGACCGACAACGGCCGGCCGGACGAATACCTCGCCCTCCGCGAGATCGTCGGGCGCTTCCCGTTGCCCGTGCACCTGGCCACCGGCAACCACGACGACCGCGAGTCGTTGCTCGACACGTTCGGCGGCACCCCCTACCTGGCCGGCGGGTTCTCCGCGCACTACCACGTCGACCACCCGGACGCGACGCTCGTGGTGCTCGACTCGCTCACCGCGGGCAGTTCCGGCGGGCGGCTCGGCGACGAGCAGCTCGACTGGCTCGACGGGGTGCTCGCCGGCCGCCCGGAGGCGCCCGCCGTCGTGTGCCTGCACCATCCGCCGATCGCGGTGGGCGTCCCGGCCGCCGACGCGATCCGGCTCGCCGACGGGGACGCGCTCGCCGCCGTGGTCGCGCGGCACCCCCACGTCGTACGCGTCGCCGCGGGCCACCTGCACCGCCCGGTGACCAGCGCGTTCGCCGGTACGGTGCTGACCACCGCGCCGAGCACCTGGGTGCAGGCGAGCCTGACCATGACCGACGAGGAGGAGATCGGCCTGGTCGCCGAGCCGACCGCGTTCCTGCTGCACCGGGTGGCCGACGGCGGCTGCGTCACGCACACCGTCCAGGTGAGCCACGCCGCGGGGCGGACCTGCTGGTACTGACGCAGGTGCCGCTGCTCTGGTACGTCGCGTACGGCTCCAACCTGCACGCCGCGCGGCTCGACTGGTACCTGCGGGGCGGGCGCCCGCCGGGCGGGCTGCGCACGTACCCGGGCTGCCGGGACTGCCGACCACCGGAGCGGACGGTCGCGGCGCTGATCCCCGGCGGCGTCTACTTCGCCGGCGAGTCCCGGGCCTGGACCGGCGGCATGGCGTTCTACGACCCGGGGCTGCCGGGTCGGGCGGCGGCGCGGGCCTATCTGGTGACCGTCGAGCAGTTCGCCGACATCGCGGCGCAGGAGATGTACCGGCCGCCGGGCGCCGACCTGGCCGGCATCCGGGCGGCGGTCGCGACCGGACGGGCCACGCTCGGGCCGGGCCGCTACGAGACGCTGCTGCGGGTCGGCGAGCGCGACGGCCTGCCGATGCTCACGTTCACCGCGCCGCACCGGGCGGTGGACGTGCCGTGGAGCCGGCCGGCGCCGGTCTATCTCGGCATGCTGGCGCGCGGGCTGCGGGAGGCGCACGGCTGGGACGCCGCGCGGACCGTCGACTACCTGGCCGGTCGGCCAGGGGTCGCCGGGCGGTGGACCCGACCGGCGCTGCGCGGGCTCGTCGGCACCGGCTGAAACGCGGCGGCGATTTGTCCCGGTGCAACCGGCGACGCCGGCCAGCCCGTCATCCAGCCGTAGGGTCCCCGGGAAGGAGCGGCATGCGGGCCGAGGACGAAACCGAGTACGTGGCGTACGTGCGGGCGCGGCTGCCCGTGCTGCACCGCACCGCGTACCTGATCTGTGGTGACGCCCACCTGGCGGACGACATCGTGCAGACCACGCTGACCAAGCTCTACCGGCACTGGCGGCGCGCGGCCGCGGCGGAGGACACCGACGCGTACGTCCGGCGGATGCTGCTGCGCACCTACCTGGACGACCGCCGGCGCGGCTGGTTCCGGATCCGGCTGCTGCCACAGGCGCCGGACCGGACGGCCGCCCGGAGCCCCGACGTCGAGGAGCGGGACACCGTCCGGGACCTGCTCGCCGGCCTGCCGCCGGCCCAGCGGACCGTGCTGACCCTGCGGTTCCTCTGCGACCTCCCGGTCGCCGAGGTGGCCGACCTGCTCAACTGCTCGACCGGCAACGTGAAGAGCCACACCTCGCGCGGGCTGGCGAAGCTGCGCCACCGGCTCGACCTGGAGACCTGCACCGACAACCGAGCGGGAGGATGACATGGCCTGGGACGAGGAGCGGGCGGCCACTGTCGTCCGCCGCACGCTGCCCCGGACGGACGTCCCGCCCAGCCGCGTCGACCTGGACGCGGTGCTGGTCGCCGGCCGTCGGGCCGAGCGGCGGCGTCGCCGGCTGACCGTGACGCTCGCGGCGGCGACGGTGCTCGCGGTCGGGCTCGGGTCAGCGGCGGTGCTGGGCCGGGACGGGCACGGCCGGGGCATGGACCGGGTCACCGACCGGCCGCCCGAGATCCTGCCGACTCCGACCGTCGTGCCGCTCACCACGCGGCGGACCGGTGCCACCGCGCCCTGCGTCTACCAGGAACTGCCCGCTCCGGCCGGGGTGCGGCTCGGGCGGGTGCAGGCGGCCGACCCGACCGGCCGGTTCGTCGCCGGCACCGCGGTGGCCGGCGGGACAGCGGGCCGTTCTGCCTCCCGCCTGGTGCTCTGGGATCGTCGGCAGCCCGTCCTGGCCGACATCCCGAGCGAGGGAGGCGGCTTCGCCGACGTCGTCGCCGTCAACCCCGACGGCGTGGTCGTCGGCACGACATCGAGTCCGGAGGCCGGTCGGAGCGGGAGGATGCGATCGGTTCCGTGGGTCTACCGCGAGGGACGCGTGCGGGAACTGGCGGTGCCTGCGGGATACGACGAGGCCACCGTCCGGGCGGTCAACCGGAGAGGTGACGTCCTCGGGCTCGCCCAGATCCTGGCGAGTCGGACGAGTGCGGTGGTGGTCTGGCCCGCCGGCACGGACGGGACTCCGCGGATGCTCAACGACGGAGTGGCCGGCCGAGTGATCGGTTGGGGGGACGACGGCACCGTCGTGACCGTCGGGCCCGCCGATCCGGCCGGTCAGACGGCGTCCCGCGAACTTCTTCTCCTGCGGGCCGACGGCACCCGCGTCGTGTTGCCGCTGCCATCGGGCTGGGCTCCCGGGACCTCGTGGGGAGACCGTATGTCGATGCGGGGCGACTGGCTGGGCGGCATCATTCCCGGTGCCACCGAGAAGTCGCCGCCGGCGGTGTTGAACCTGCGCACCGGTCAGCTCGTCGTCTACCGTGGCCTCGACACCCGGAACCACTTCACCGTCGTGGTCGGCCCCGACGGGCGGCTGCTGGTCGGCGAGCCGGGCACGGGCTGGAAGCTGGTCGAGCGCGACGGCACGGTCCGGGCGGTGCCGCTGCCTCCGGGCGCGAACCCCGAGTACGGCCCGCAGCCGGTCATGGTCGACGACACGGGTGCGATCCACGGAACGGCCAGCTTCGACGACCCGGATCCGGCGAGCCGCCGCGGGGAGCAGCCGATGACGTGGCGGTGCGGGTGACCGTCCGGGCGGAACGTCCCTCCGACGGTGAGTCGAGTTCGGACAGTTGGCTACGGATGCCGGACCGTCGGGCGTGAACGACCGTTCGGTCGGCGACGGATGGTCCGCCGGGAGTTTTTCCGGTAAGGAAGGTTGCCAGCGCAACGGTTTCCGCGTGACATGAGCGACGGCGCCGGCTCCCTGGTCCCTGGGGGTCGGCGCCCTGCGTGCCACCGCGGAACGACAGCGTGTCCCGTGCGGGAATTCACCTGACCGTCATGTCGGACTCGTCGGGCAGACCGGTACGGGTCGCCCGGCGGGTCGAGGATTCCCGATACCGCCCCGGTCGACCTGCGGGCCGGTGGATGAGAAGCTACCCCCGGCGGGGCGGCGTTCCCCCGAGGGCCGCCTTCCGCGATCGACCCCCTGTCACGGCACGGATCAGGGTCGCCGGGCGAACCATCGTCCGGACACCACGCGCCGGTATCTCACGAGGAGTTCCATGTCCGTCCCCGGGATGCGCCGCCGGGCCGCCGTCGGCCTGGCCGCACTCGCCGTGACCGCATTCTCCGCGGTCGCCGTCACCCCCGACCAGGCCGAGGCCCACTCGAAGCCGGTCGACGTCCAGCTGCTCGCGATCAACGACTTCCACGGCAACCTGGAGCCGCCGAGCGGGTCCAGCGGCCTCATCGACGGCAAGCCCGCCGGTGGCGCGGAATACCTGGCCAGCCACCTGAAGGCCATGCGGGCGGCCGCCCAGCAGCAGGGCAAGGGCACGGTCACGGTCGCCGCCGGCGACCTGATCGGCGCCTCGCCGCTGCTCTCCGCCGCGTTCCACGACGAGCCCACCATCGAGGAGATGAACCTCGCCGGGCTCGAGTTCGCCAGCGTCGGTAACCACGAGTTCGACGAGGGCGCCGCCGAGCTGCTGCGGATGCAGCGTGGTGGCTGCCACCCGGTGGACGGCTGTGCCGACGGCACCCCGTTCGAGGGCGCCGAGTTCAAGTACCTCTCGGCGAACGCCTTCAAGACCAAGACCGGCCTGCCGCTGATGCAGCCGTTCGGCATCAAGATCGTCAAGGGTGTGCCGATCGGCTTCATCGGGATGACCCTGGAGGGCACCCCGAACATCGTCAGCCAGCAGGGCGTCGCCGGCCTGCGCTTCACCGACGAGGCCGACACCGCCAACAAGTACGCCAGGATCCTGCGGCTGCTGGGCGTCAAGAGCATCGTCGTGCTGCTGCACGAGGGCGGGGTGCAGAACGGCGGTGGCATCAACGACTGCACCGGGTTCAGCGGCCCGATCGTCGACATCGCCAACCGGATGGACCCGTCCATCGACGTGATCGTCAGCGGGCACACGCACGCCGCGTACAACTGCAACATCAACGGCAAGCTGGTCACCAGCGCCAGCTCGTTCGGCCGCCTGGTCACCGACATCAACCTGAAGATCGACCCGCGTACCCGGGACGTCGTCAGCGCGTCGGCCAACAACGTCGTGGTCACCCGGGACGTCGCCAAGGACCCGGCCTCGACCGAGCTGATCAACAGGTACAAGACCGCCCTCGGCCCGGTGGCCGACCGGGTGGTCGGCGAGACCACCACGGCGATCACCAAGACCCAGGAGAACCTGTACCAGACCGGGGTCGACGCGAACGGCAAGCCGACGTACCAGACCGGTGAGTCGCCGCTGGGCAACCTGATCGCGGACGCCCAGCTCGCCGCCACCGACACCGAGCAGAACGCGGTCGCCGCGTTCATGAACCCCGGTGGTGTCCGCGCCGACCTCGACGCCGGCCCGGTCACCTACGCCGAGGCGTTCACCGTCCAGCCGTTCGCCAACAACCTGGTGACGCTGGACCTGACCGGCGCCCAGCTCTACTGCATGCTGGAGCAGCAGTTCACCGTGGCCCGGGTGCTCTACGCGTCCTCGACCGTGAACTACGTCGTCGACGTCAACGGCACCACCGCCCCGGCCGGCACCCCGTGCGCCGGCACCCGGGTGGTCCGGGGCAGCCTCACCATCAACGGCACCCCGGTGACCGACACCGCGACCTACCGCGTCACGGTGAACAACTTCCTCGCCGGTGGCGGCGACGGCTTCAGCGTCCTGACCGGTGGCACCAACGCGGTGACCGGCCAGATCGACCTGGACGCCTTCACCGCGTACCTGACCGAGAAGTCGCCGGTGTCCGCGCCGGCGCTGGACCGGATCCGGACCACCGCGGAGGTTCCCGCCGCCTGACGGCGCCGCACCACCGAACGGGCCCCGGAGCGACGCTCCGGGGCCCGTTCCGGTCTGCCATGCTGGCGCGATGAGTACGAGCTGGCGTCATCTGCCCGCCCCGGCCCGCGAGATCGCCGTGGCCGCCACGGACGCGGTCGACGCCGCCCGGGATCGGGACGCGGCCGCGTACCGTCCGGCCGTCGAACGGCTCGCCGCGGCCGACCGGGCCGGGCTGGTGCTCGGCGGCGCGGTGCGCCTGCTGCTGGAGGAGGGGCACCCGGACGGGCTGGACGGCGACGACGTACGCCAGATCCTGGAGCGCTGCGCCCGGTCGGCCGCCACGTGGTGGCCCGAGGTCGACCCGCACGTCCTGCTGGTGCTGCTGGCCGGCGCGCTCGGCGTCTACGACCCCGGCGACGACGAGAACCCGCCCGACCCGGCGGCGGTCGCCCGGCACGCCCCGCTGCTCGTGGCCGACCTGCTGGCGGTCACCGGGCGCCCGTTCGCCGACTACTTGAGCGCGGCGTTCGCCGAGGTGGCCCGCACCGAGTTGCACGACTGACCGGCCGGCCCGGTCACGGGCTGGCGGCCAGGAACACGAAGGCGGCGAGCAGCACCAGGTGCACCCCGCCCTGGAGCACGGTGGCACGGCCGGGCACCACGGTCAGCACGCCGGCCACCGCGGTCAGCGCGAGCAGCGTCATCTGCGTGCCGCCCAGGCCCAGCAGCAGCGGGCCGTCCAGCCAGATCGACGCGATCGCGATGGCCGGGATGGTCAGGCCGATGCTGGCCATGGCCGAGCCGAGGGCGAGGTTGAGGCTGATCTGCACCCGGTCCCGCCGGGCCGCCCGGGCGGCGGCAAGCGTCTCCGGCGCCAGCACCAGCAGGGCGATGACCACACCGACGAACGCCTGCGGCAGGTTGGCCGCCTGGACGGCGGACTCGATCGCCGGGGAGATGGTCTTCGCGTCGCCGACCACCGCGACCAGCGCCACGACCAGCAGCGCCAGGCTGGCCAGGGCGGTACGCGTGGACGGCGGCTCGGCGTGCCCGTCGCCGTCGCGGTCCTCGGCCATGATGCTGCCCTCCTGGGTGACCGGGAGGAAGTAGTCGCGGTGCCGGCCGGTCTGCACCATCACGAAGAGCAGGTAGAGGGCCAGCGAGGCGACCGCCGCGAAGGCGAGCTGCGCCGGGGAGAACTCCGGGCCGGGGCGGCTCGTGGTGAACGTCGGCACCACCAGGCTGAGCGTGGCGAGGGTGGCCACCGTCGCGAGGGCCCCGCCGGTGCCCTCCGGGTTGAACACCGCCACCTGGCGGCGCAGCGCGCCGAGCAGCAGGGCCAGGCCGAGGATGCCGTTGCAGGTGATCATCACGGCGGCGAAGACGGTGTCCCGGGCCAGCGCCTGCGTCTTGTCCCCACCGCTGATCATCAGGGTGACGATCAGACCGACCTCGATCACGGTGACCGCGACCGCCAGCACCAGTGAGCCGTACGGCTCACCGACCTTGTGGGCCACCACCTCCGCGTGGTGCACGGCCGCCAGCACGGCGGCGGCGAGCAGAGCGGCCACCACGAAGATGAGCACAGCGGGCAGTTCCCGGCCCCACGTGACCACGAGCAGGAGCACGGCGACCAGGGGTACGACAGTGGTCCAATCGGTCAGGCGGGATCGGATCATCGCTGGCATCCGTCAACCATGCCAGGTGAATCGATCAACCGCCCGTGGCCGGACGCCTTCGCACCGTTTTTGGCCCGGTCCCGCCCGACGTCACGACCGCCGCCCGGGTTGCCCACCCCGACGATGCAACGGTCCACACCGCTCGGACGTCCCGGTTGCAGGAGGTGGCCGATGGCTGGTGTCGAACCCGCGTTCGAGGAGTTCGTCCGGGCACGCTGGGCGGCGCTCGTCCGCTACGGGTACGTGCTCACCGCGAACCCGCACGACGCGGCCGACCTGGCACAGGAGGCGCTCGCCCGGCTCGGGGCGGCGTGGCCGCGGGTGCAGCGTCGGGACAACCCCGAGGCGTACGTCCGGACCACGATGGCGCGGCTGCACATCAGCCGGTGGCGGCGTACCCGTCGGGAGCGGCTGGTGTCGGACGTGCCCGATCGCCCGGTGGACGACCCGGCGATCGAGCGGGTCGGCGCGGCGGAAGAGCTGTGGCCGGCCGTGGCGGCGCTGCCGCCGCGGCAACGGGCGGTCCTGGTGCTGCGGTACTACGAGCATCGTTCGGACGACGAGATCGCGGAGCTGCTGGGCGTCTCCCGCGGCACCGTCCGCAGCCAGGCCGCCCGTGCCCTCGACAAGCTGCGCGCCAACGCGGCCCTGCACCAGCAGCCCACGGTGGGGAGGCGAGGATGACCGACGAACTCGAGCAGCGGCTGACCACGACCCTGGAGCGGGCGGCGGAGTTCGCCCCGGTGCCGGCGTACGACCCGGTCGGGGCGGTCCAGGTCCGTCGCCGGCACCACCGGCGGCGGCGGGTGGCCACGGTCGCGGCGGCGGTTCTGGTGTTGACCGGGGCGGCCGGCGTGGCGGTGCGCCACCCGTCCGGCCCCGAGCCCCGCCCCGCTCCCGGGCTCTCGTTCTCGCCCGACCGGATCCCCGACTTCGCCCGGCTGCCCGACCCCGGGCGGGTGTGGCCGGGTGCGGTGCACACGCTGCCGGCGACCCTGCCGGACGGCCACCGCTACGGGGTCGCCGCACTGCTCGGCGACGACCGCTACCTGGTGGCCCGCGACGGCTTCGTCGGCGTGGCCACCCCCTCGATCTTCGACTCCCGGCGCGGCACGCTGACCGAGATCGGCGGCCCGGCGGTGACCGACGGACTGGTGCGGCCGAGCGTCCTGATGGCCCGCAGGGTCGGCGGACAGGTGATCTGGCTGCTCGAAGGCACCCGGAGGGACCGTTGGGGCCGGGAGCTGTGGGTGGCCCCGCTCGACGGCGGGGCCGCGCGGCTGCTGACCACCGTGCAGGCGCCGCGTTTCACCGTGGCCGGGGACCGGGTCGTCTGGGAGTACGAGGTGCCGGGCACCGCGGAGCGGCCCGGCGGCCTACTGGTCGACGTGCGATCGGTGCCGCTGGCCGGGGGGCGCGTGACCCAGATACCCGACAGCGACGGGTTCAGCCTGGCGTTCGTGGGCCCCTGGATCACCGACCAGCGGATCGGCACCGGGCTGACGGCCCGCGACGCGGGTGTGCTGCGCAACCTGGCGACCGGGGAGCGGCTGGACTGGCGCGCGAACCCCGATCTCCGGTACGTGCAGTGCAATCCGGCCTGGTGCAGCGGGCGGGGCGCCGACGGCTCGCTGGGCCTGCAGGAACTGGACGGGACCGGCCTGGTGCGGCTGCCGTATCGGGGAACGTTGCAGGCGACCGCCGGCGGCCGGGTGGTGGTCGGCGGCCTGAGCCTGCCGGCCGGCGTCGCCACCGTCGTCTGGGACCGGGCCACCGGGCGGGCGGCGGCGACGGTGAACGCCCTTCCCGAGGGCCACGACGGCGAGGCGGGCCCTCAGCTCCAACAGTTGTTCGACTGGGAACCCGAGGTGCTCACCCTGCGTACGACGGAGGCGGAACTGGTCGTGTTCGACCTGCGGGTGATCCGGTGAGCAGGGCGGGCAGGTCGGTGAGGCGCGCGAACGAGGGCCCGTCCCAGCCCGGGTCGGTGTCCTGGTGCTCCGTGGTCCGCAGCACGGTCATCCCGACGGCGGCGGCCCCGGCCAGCTCACCGTCCGCGCCGTCACCGACGTAGACGCAGTCGCCCGGAGCGACGCCCAGCCGCTCGGCCGCGTGGCGGTAGATCGCCGGGTCGGGCTTGGCCAGCCCGACGTCGCTGGAGAAGACCGCGACGTCGAAGCGGCGGGCCAGCGGGGTCTCGACCCACGCCTCGGCGGTCTCGGCGGTCGCGTTGCTGATCAGGGCCAGCGGGTGCCCGGTGCCGCGCAGCGCGTCGAGCACACCCAGGGCGGCGGGCGACACCCGGCCGAGCACCCGGCGCGCCAGCGCCCGGCGGTGGTCGGCGGCGCGGCTCACCTGCTCGTCGGTCGGCGTGCCGCCGAGCCGGCCGGCGAGGATCCGGATCGTCTCCTCGACGTCCCAGCGGACCAGCCGGTCCCGCCAGGTCGCGTGGTACGCGGCGACCAGCGCGTCCGGCGGTACCCCGACGACGAGCGCCATCTCGCCGACCACCCGGTCACGTTCGGCGTCGGCGCCGTGGACCAGGGTGTGGAAGAGATCGAAGATCACCGGCCGGGCCATGCGGGCATCCTACTGAGACGACGACGGCCGTCACCCAGCGTGTTCCGGAGACGTGGAACGCGCTTGCCGCGGGCGGCCCGGTGGAGGAAGGGTGCGGGGCGTGACCCGGTCTCCCCACGGCTTGACCATCCCGTCAGGTCTCTCCCCCCGACGCCGTAGCCTGCTGACCGAGCTGGCGGCCCGGAACGACGCCGATCACGGCGACGACCTGCTGGGTCTGGTCCTCTCCGGTTCGGTGGGCCGGGGTGTCGCCACCGAGCGCTCGGACCTGGACGTCTACGTCGTGCTCACCGACGAGGGCATGGGTGGCCGCAGGACGACCCGGTCCCCTGACGTCGACGAGATTCCGGTCCCGCTGTCCCAGTTGGAGCAGGTGCCCCCGTTCGGGAGCGGCGGCTGGTGGTTCCGCTGGTCGTTCGCCTGGGTCCCGATCCTCCTCGACCGCACCGAGGGCCGGTTGCCCGCCGCGCTCCGGCGGACGGCCACGGTGACGCCCGACGAGGCAGAGGCGATCCTGGTCGGGTACGACCGCCTGGACGGGTGGCTGAACTACGCCTACCGAGCCCTCAAGAGCGACCGGGACGGGCGCGGACTGGAACGCCGCCTCGACGCCGCCGAGTCGGTGCCCTGGCTGCTGGACGTCGTCTTCACGCTGGCCGGACGGGTGCGCCCCTACCACAAGTACCTACCTTGGGAACTGCGCGAACACCCGGTGCCCGGGTGGGAGGCGGGCGAACTCCTTTCCCTGCTGGAGGCCACCCTGGACGGCGATCCGGCCGCCATCCGGACCACCTTCGCCCGGGTCGAGAGCCTCTGCGCGACCTTCGACGCCGAGCGTTCCGCGCCGGTGCTGCGCCCCGTCGTCGAAGGCTGGGGAGACGAGCTGCGGATCTTCCGGAAGTAAGGAGCGGAGGATGCACGAGAGGGCACATCCATGGATCGGATGTGCCCTCTCACCTGGTCGGGGTGGCCGGATTCGAACCGACGACCTCTTCGTCCCGAACGAAGCGCGCTACCAAGCTGCGCCACACCCCGAGGCGTGCCGACAAATAGTAGCCCACCCGCCTCCGTGGTCAAACTCGGTACCCCCGCCCCGCCGCCGGCGTCCGATCTTGGTACGCGGTCGCCCTCCCACGGGCGGGCGCGTACCAAGATCTGCCGAGCGATGCGTCAGCGGGAGATCAGGGTCAGGATGCTCGCCTCGGGCGGGCAGGCGAAGCGGATCGGGGCGGTGGGGTGGGTGCCCAGGCCGGCGGAGACGTGCAGCCAGGAGTCCGAGCCGGGCCAGCGGTGCAGCCCGCGCGCCATCGACCGGGGCAGCCCGCAGTTGGTCACCAGCGCGCCGTATCCGGGCACGCAGACCTGCCCGCCGTGGGTGTGCCCGGCGAGCAGCAGCCCGAAGCCGTCGGCGGCCATCCGGTCCAGCACCGCCGGTTCCGGCGAGTGCGCCAGGGCGATCGACAGTGCGGCGGAGTCCCCGACCGGACCGGCCACGGCGTCGTAGTCGTCCCGCTCGATGTGCGGATCGTCCACGCCGACCAGTTCGATCTCCCGGCCGCCGGCCTTGAGCGTGGTGCGGGCGTTGTTCAGGTCGGCCCAGCCGGCGGTGGTGAGGATGTCACGAAGCTCCTCGTACGGCAGCGGCACGCCCTCGGTGTACTCCCGGTCGGGGAGGAAGTAGGTGAACGGGTTCTTCAGGACCGGCCCGGTGTAGTCGTTGGAGCCGAAGACGAAGGCGCCGGGCAGGTCGAGCAGCGGTTGCAGGGCGCGCAGCACGCCGGGTACCGCCTCCGGGTCGGCCATGTTGTCGCCGGTGACCACCACCAGGTCCGGGTCGAGCGCGACAAGCGAGGCCACCCAGTCCTGCTTGCGGCGCTGGCCGGGCATCATGTGCAGGTCCGACAGGTGGAGCACGCGAAGTGGTTCGGCGTCGGTCGGAAGCACCGGTACGTCGTACCGGCGGAGGGTGAACAGGTTGCGCTCGACGAGCGACGCGTACGCCAGGGTGGCCGCGCCGACGGCGGCGGTCCCGGCCGCTAGCCGGAATAGTGTGCGCTTTCGCATGGCGTTCAGGGTAGTTTCACCGTCCATGAGCACGCTGAAGGACCGTCTCACCGCCGACATGCGCGCCGCCCTGAAGGCGCGCGACGAGCTGACCACCTCCACGCTGCGGATGGCTCTCGCGGCCGTCGGCACCGCAGAGGTCGCCGGCCGGGAAAAGCGCGAGCTCAGCGACGACGAGGTGCTCGCGGTGCTGACCAAGGAAGCGAAGAAGCGGCGCGAGGCGGCCACCGCCTTCGCCGACGCCGGGCGCGCCGAGCAGGCCGGCAAGGAGACCGCCGAGGGTGAGGTGCTGGAGCGCTACCTGCCGAAGCAGCTCTCCGACGACGAGCTGGCCGAGCTGGTCTCGGGGGCGCTCGCCGCGGGCGGCTTCACCGGCAAGGCACAGATGGGCCCGGCCATGAAGGCGGCCCAGGGCGCGGTGGCCGGCCGGGCCGAGGGAGGCCGGGTCGCCGCCGAGGTGCGCCGCCAGCTCGGCCTCTGACCGCCTCCGACCGCCTCCGACCGACGGAAACGGGCGGGCACCCGCTGGGGTGCCCGCCCGTCTTCGTCGCTCGCCGGTCAGCCGCGTGGGCGTCCCGGCCGGCCGTTGCCGTTGCCCGGGGGAGCCGGTGGCCCGCCCGGACCGGCGCTGTTGCCGGGCGTGGGCGTGCCCTGGCCGGAGCTGACCTCGATCATGACCACGCCGCCCTTGATGGTCCGCCCGTCCGGGCTGGTGCCGGCCGCGGTGCCGGCCGGGCACTCCGACGGCACCTTGTTGCTGGAGACCACCGGCTCGAAGCCGGCACCCTTCAGTCGGGACTTGGCGGTCTCGACGGACTCGCACTTCACGCCCGGGATCGAGCGCTGGTCGCCCAGGACGATCTTGCCGCTCGGCGGGGTGAAGTTCTTGCGCTCCTTGCCCTTCATGGCGTCCCGCAGGGTCTCGTAGACCGCCGGGTTGATGCCGTTCTTGACGTCGTGACCCATCTGCTGGGTGGTCTGGGCCCAGTCCGGGTCGGCCATGATGCCGGCCACCGCGTACTGCTTGGTCATGGCGACCAGCGAGGAGGTCTTCTCGCCGTCGGTGGTGCCGGACTTGCCGGCCACCGGCGCCTTCACGATGCCGCGGACGTTGCCGGCGGTGGCGGTGCCGCACTTGGAGGTCTCGGAGCGGTCGCCGACCGGGCAGCGGGCGGCGTCCACGGCGGCGCGGGCCACCTCGGTGCTGATCCGCTGCTCGCAGCGCGGCTTGGCGATGTCGAGCTTCTCGCCGTCCGGCCCGCGGATCTCCTGCACCGGGATCGGCTCGCAGTACTTACCGTCGGCGGCCAGCGTGGCGTAGGCGTTGGCCAGCTCCAGCGGGGTGGTCTGCGAGACGCCGAGGCTGAACGCGCCCCACTGGTGCGCGTTGGCGGCGAGCTGCGCGTCGCTGGACGAGCGGAACGAGATGCCCATCTTCTGCGCCGCCTTGACCGCGTTCTCCGCGCCGACCCGCTGCTGGAGGTCGATGAAGAACGTGTTCACCGAGAAGCCGAAGCCGCTCCACATGGTGTGCGGGCCGGCCATCGACTTGTTGGCGTTTCTCGGGCAGTACTTGCTGGTGCCCTTGCAGGCGGCCGGCGAGTTGAACTCGACCGGGTAGTCGGACTTGAACTCCTCCGGCGCGTTGATGGTGTAGCTGAGCGGGTAGCCCTTCTCCAGCGCGGCCACCAACGTGAAGATCTTGAAGGTCGAGCCGGCCTGGTAGCCGGCGATGCCGGGGCCGCCGGTGACCAGCGGGTTCACGGTATTGGGGTAGTTGCCCCGGATTTTCTTCTTCGCCTTGCGCGGGTCGCTGGAGAGCTTGTTCTGCGGGTTGGTCGGATCGTCGAGCTTGAAGTTCCGGTTCACCGCCACGGCCCGCACCCGGCCGGTGCCGGGCTCGACCACGGCCACCATCCGGGCCGCCTTGCTGTTCTCGCTCAGGTGGTTGCGCACCGCCGTGTCGGCGGCCTTCTGGGCCTGCACGTCGAGGCTGGTGACGATGCTGTAGCCGCCGCTCTTCAGCCGCCGCTCGCGGTCGTACGAGGTGCCGCCGAACGTCTCCTGCTGGAGCCACCAGCGGTAGAAGTAGTCGCAGAAGAAGCCCCAGGAGCGGGTGGTGGTCTGGACGCAGCCGTTCGGCGTGCGCTTGCCCCTGACCTCGAGCTTGACCTTCTTGGCGGCGTCCGCCTCGGCCTGGGTGATCGCGCCGATCTGCACCATGTTGTCGATGACGTAGTCACGCCGGCCGACCGCGTCCGGGTAGCCGGCCTTGGTGGTGGGGTTGAAGTCGGTGGGCGCCTTCACCAGGCCGGCGAGCATGGCCGACTCCTGGATGTCGAGCTTGCTCGGCGGCTTGCCGAAGTAGACCTGGCTGGCGGCGTAGATGCCGTAGGCGCCGTTGCCGAACGCGGCGATGTTCAGGTAGCGCTCCAGGATCTCGTCCTTGGAGAGCTCCTTGTCGACCTGGAGCGCCAGGCTCATCTCGCGCAGCTTGCGGGTGCTGGTGTCCTCGGTGGCGGCGACCACGTCGGCCGGGTGGGTGGCCGAGTAGGAGATGGCCAGCCGGACGTACTGCATGGTGAGCGTCGAGGCGCCCTGCCGGGACGAGCCGGCGGACTGGTTGTTGACGAACGCCCGGGCCACGCCGTTGAGGTCCACGCCGTTGTGCTTGTAGAAGTCGTGGTCCTCGGCCGCGACGATGGCCTTCTGCATGTACGGCGAGATGTCCTTGAGCTTGACGTCCTTGCGGTTCTCGTCGTACATGGTGGCCAGCGGCGTCTTGGCGTCCGAGGCCAGCAGGTAGGTGATCTGCGGGGCCCGGGCCACCGTCAGTTCCTTGGGCAGCGCGCCGAATGTCTCGGCACCCGCCTTGGCGGCAAGTCCGGACATCGCCACTGCGGGGAAGGCCGCCGCGGCGACCACCACGCCGGCCAGCAGGCCACAGATCAGTAGCGATGCGGCGTTGGTAAACACGTTGTGGTCACGTTTCCGCATCCAGGTCACCTCGACAGGGTACGCGAGCAGGGATCGGCGGGCGCGCGGGGAACTTTCCCCATTTCCTGCACGCGCCGGCCTCGTTGTGCTAAACGCACGAGCCCTGGTGCGGGGTTGCGTGAGATCGCAGAAGTGTCCTCCGGACTTCGGATGCGGCGCAGCGTTTTCCCGTACCCGAGCCGGGTAGACGGCGGGCGAAGGCCCGGGAAGCCGGGAGCGTCCGGAATGATGGATTTAGCCGACAACGTTGCGTAATCGTACGACTACCCAGCATGATGGTGGCGGCGATCGCAGCCACACGTCGTCCGCGCCGCCCTGGGGAGGCCGGCCGGACGACCGGGGGGTCCGAAGAGCTGGCTGCTCGCGCGAAGTCGGTAGGTACTGCAAGGGGGGACGTGTACAGATGGGCATGATCACTGACTGGCCGTCACTGGCGGCGTGTCAGAACGGGGACCCGGACGCGTTGTTCGTACAGGGCGCCGAACAGAACGTGGCGAAGAGGATCTGCCGGAGCTGCCCAGTTCGGTACGAGTGCCTGGCCGACGCGCTCGACAACCGGATCGAGTTCGGTGTCTGGGGCGGCATGACCGAACGCGAGCGGCGCGCGCTGCTGCGGCGACACCCGCAGGTGACCAGCTGGCGCAAGATGTTCGAGGCGGCCATGAAGAAGAACGCCAAGGAGAAGGCCGGCAAGGACAAGGTCCTGGTCACCACCGCCACCTGACCGCCGCGCGGGTCGGCGGGATCACCGCCGGCTGATCGCCTCACCGATCGTCCGCAGCCCGTCGACGTCGTGCACGTCGGCGGGCTGCGCCGTCACCGACACCGCCGGCACCGCCGGGAACGCCTCGGTGAAGCGGGCCGCCACCTGCTGCTCGCGTACCGCCTGCTGGGCCAGCGCCGCGTGCGCGCGCAGCACCTCGACGGTGCCCTCGTGCCCGCCCTCGGCCGCCAGCCGCTCCGCCGCGGCCAGGCTCTCCGCCGCGGTCAGGTCCGGCACCGCCGGCTCGTGCACCCGGTTGAGCACCAGGCCCGCCAGCGGCATGCTCTCGGAACGCAACCGGCCCGCGAAGTAGGCCGCCTCCCGGACCGCGTCCGGCTCCGGCGCCGCGACCAGCAGGAACGCCGTCTCCCGGGCCTGCAGGATCCGGTACGTCTGCTCGGCCCGCTGCCGGAACCCGCCGAACATCGAGTCGAGCGCGGCGACGAAGCCGGACAGGTCGGTGAGCAGCTGCGCGCCGAGCACCTTCTGCACCACCTTCGAGAACATCCCGAAGCTCGCGGTCACCAGGCTGAACATGCTCCGCCCGCCGCTGCGCGCCGGAGCCAGCAGCAGCCGCAGCATCCGGCCGTCGAGGAACCGGGACAGCCGGGCCGGCGCGTCGAGGAAGTCGAGCGCGGAGCGGGACGGCGGCGTGTCCACCACGATCAGGTCCCACTCGCCCCGGGCGTGCAGCTGACCCAGCTTCTCCATCGCCATGTATTCCTGCGTGCCGGCGAAGGTGGAGCTCATGGCCTGGTAGAAGGGGTTCGCGAAGATCTCCGCGGCCTTGGCCGGGTCGGTGTGCTGGAGCACCACGTCGTCGAACGTGCGCTTCATGTCGAGCATCATGGCGTGCAACTCGCCGCCGCTTGATTCGACGTCGATGCCCTTGACCTGCCGGGGCGTGTTGTCCAGCTCGGTCAGGCCGAGCGACTGGGCCAGCCGGCGGGCCGGGTCGATGGTGAGCACCACCGTCCGGCGGCCGTGGTGCTCGGCCGCGCGCAGCGCCAGCGCCGCCGCGGTGGTCGTCTTGCCCACGCCGCCCGCCCCGCAGCAGACCACGATCCGCACGCCGGGGTCGGCGAGGATCTGGTCGACGTCCAGCGGAGGCGCCGCGTCTTCGGAAGGCACCAATCGAGCGTATCGGTCCCGAGGGTGTCTCTGCTCCGTGCCGGCCGCAGGTGTGAGTCAATCCGCCCGGACGA
Source organism: Micromonospora maritima (assembly GCF_902825405.1). Taxonomy (GTDB): domain Bacteria; phylum Actinomycetota; class Actinomycetes; order Mycobacteriales; family Micromonosporaceae; genus Micromonospora; species Micromonospora maritima. The sequence goes on from NZ_CADEAU010000007.1 coordinate 37,356, forward strand.
GGACCTCGGCCAGCGTCTCCAGCCCGGCCCGGTCGACCCCGTCGGGCAGCAGCGGCAGCTCGGTCAGGGGCAGCCCCGGCTCCACCAGGTCACCGCGGAGCGAGTCCTCCAGCTCACGGCGTACCCGCTGGTCGCGCGCCTCGGCGGCGAGGCCGGCCACGGTCCGGGCGTCGGTCGGCAGGCCGGCGGCGGACAACCCCCGCTTCAGCTCCGCCGCGGTCACCGCGCGGCCGACGGGTACCGGCGGGCGGACGCCGTTGACGATCACCCGGCCGACCGGGAAGCCGAGCTGGGTCAGCTCGGCGACGGCGTCGAGCGTCTCCTGGACCGGCATCTCCTCCAGCAGCGTCACCACGTGCACGGCGGTCATCGGCGAGCGCAGCAGCGCGGACACGCCCTCGCTCTGGGTCTTGATCGGGCCGACCTTGGCCAGCCGGGCGGTCTCCGCCGTGACGTTGAGGAAACGCCCGATCCGTCCGGTCGGCGGGGCGTCCAGCACCACCGCGTCGTACGCCCGGCGGGACCCGCTGGTGCGGGTGGTCGCCTCCTTGACCTTGCCGGTGAGCAGCACGTCGCGCAGGCCCGGCGCGATCGTGGTGGCGAAGTCGATCGCGCCGAGCTTGCGCAGCGCCCGGCCGGCGGCGCCCAGCTTGTAGAACATGTCCAGGTATTCGAGCAGTGCCGCCTCGGCGTCGACGGCCAGGGCCCGCACCTCACCGCCGCCCGGCGCGTCGGTGAGGTGCCGCTCCTCGTACGGCAGCGGTTCGGTGCCGAAGAGCTGGGCGATGCCCTGCCGCCCCTCCACCTCGACCAGGAGGGTCCGCCGGCCCTCGGCGGCCAGCCCGAGGGCCAGCGCGGCGGCCACGCTGGTCTTCCCCGTGCCGCCCTTGCCGGTCACCACGTGCAGGCGGGCCGGCCATCTGCCGGCGGTCTCGGCCGGCTGCTCACTCGCTGCCATCCGTCGAGCCTAACCAGCCCGGCGGATCAGGCGACCTCGCAGACCCACCAACCCGTCTTCTGCACCACGGTGAAGCGCAGTTCCTGGTCGGCCACCTTCTCGTCGGCCGTGGTCATGGTGACCCGGGTGGAGACCGTGGCCCGGTCACCGGTCTGGTTGTCGACCACCGGGTTGGTCCAGCGGAACCGGGGGTTCTGGTACTGCCCGGCGTACTTCTGCACCTCGGCGACCTTGGCCGCGATCTTCCGGTCGTCCCGCGCCGCGGAGCAGACGAACGTGGCCGCCTTCTCGGCGTCCCGCTCCTGGTAGACCGCCTTGAGGAAGCCCTCCACCGCCACCTGCGGCTCCTTGGCGCCCCGGCCGTTCTCGCCGTCGCGCAGGGCGAGGAACGCGGCCGTCCCGCCGCCGCCGCAGAGCAGCACCGCCGCGGCCAGCACGAGGGAGGCGATCAGCAGGGTCGGACGCTTGCGTGGCGGCGGCCCCGCCGGGTACGCCGGATGGCCGGGCGGGGGAGCGGACCCCGGCTGCGGTGTCGCTCCGGGCGCGGGAAGGCCGGACGACGGTGGCGTGACGCCGGCGGACCCCGGCTGCGGAATGGGGTCGCCGGGCGTGCCGGTGGCGCCACCGACGGGCGGTTGGGTCATGTGTCTCCCCCGGGTTGCGGCGCGCCCGTCGCCGCCCCAGGCGACGGGCACGGGGTCGAGGTGCGGGCGCGCGACGGCGCGCGCCCAGTCCGGAAGGGTAGCGGTCGCCGGGCCGCTTGCCAGCCCCGCGTACGCGCGTGCCGGGCCCGATCTCGCCGTCGCGTTCCGGACCAGCCTTGTGTCGCATATGTGACTTGACGTGATCAGTCGTGCGCGTCCCGTTGCCGGGACTGGCTGGAGGTCCTACGTTCGTCGCGACGCGGGGGGCCGGACCGGGGACGTTCTGAGCCGGACGGCGGTGGTGGTGAACAGGTACGACGCCCGGAGGCAGCGGATGCGCGACGCGGAGAACATTCCCCGAGCCCAGTTCCCCGGCGACCGGGCCGGGCGGCCCGGCGACGCCGAGGGTCCCGGCGCGGGTACGCCGTTCAACGAGCGGTCGTACCGGCCCCCGGTCGAGGTGGTCCGCACGCTGGTCCGGCCGGCCGGACGGGGGCGTGACGAGGAGGAGCCCGGCTACGTCATCCACCTGCCGGTGCGGGTGCCCGACCTGGCGGCGGCCACCGCGCTGGCCGGGACGGTGGCCACCTCGCTGGGCTTCCTGGTCGAGCTGGACGCCGGGGAGACCACCGTCTCCACCGCAGACGACCAGAACAACAGGCACCGCGTCTTCTGCGACCTGCTGCTGCCCGACCGCAGCCGCTGCCCGCAGCGCTACGAGCACGAGGGCCCCTGCGGCGAGCCGCCCGCGCCGGAGCAGCGTCCCGCGTCCCGCTGAGGGCGGCGGACCGTAGGCTGTGCCTGACCGAAGTCCAAGTCAGGCAAGGGAGCCTTCCTCCGATGCAGAAGTGGGAATACGCCACGGTCCCGCTGCTGGTCCACGCGACCAAGCAGATCCTCGACAACTGGGGCGAGGACGGCTGGGAGCTGGTCTCCGTGGTGCCCGGCCCGAACCCGGAGCAGCTCGTGGCGTACCTGAAGCGCCCGAAGGGCTGAGCACCATGAGCAACGGACCCCACGCGAAGCTCGCCGAGCTCGGTCTCGACCTGCCCGAGGTGGTGCCGCCGGTGGCCAGCTACGTGCCGGCCGTGCAGTCCGGGCAGCACGTCTACGTCTCCGGTCAGCTCCCGATGGCCGACGGCAAGCTGCTCGCCACCGGCAAGGTCGGCAACGGCGTCTCCGCCGAGCAGGCGAAGGACCTGGCGCAGCGGTGCGCGCTGAACGCGCTCGCCGCGATCGACGCGCTTGTCGGCCTGGAGAACGTGGTCAAGGTGGTGAAGCTGACCGGCTTCGTGGCCAGCGCCTCCGGCTTCACCGGTCAGCCCGGCGTGATCAACGGTGCCTCCGACCTGTTCGGCGCGGTCTTCGGCGAGGCCGGCCGCCACGCCCGCAGCGCGGTCGGCGTGGCCGAACTCCCCCTCGACGCCCCGGTCGAGGTTGAGGTCATCGTCGAGGTCGCGTAACGCACCGTCCCCGTGATCTTGCAGTTCCGCCCCCGGCACAAGCCCCAGACGGGGACAAACCCGGGGCCGGACCTGCAAGATCGCGGGGAGTGGCGGGCGGAGTCGTACGATCGCTGCCATGGGTGGGCGTGTGAGCGGGGCCGCAGGGGCGCTCGCGGATGAGCTGCCCGGGTGGGTCTCGCTGCTGCGGGCGCCGAACCCGGGGCCGATGACGCTCGACGGGACGAACACCTGGGTGCTGCGGGCCGGCCCGGACGCGCCGGCCGTGGTGGTCGACCCGGGGCCGGCGGACGAGGCGCACCTGGCCGCGATCGCCGCGCACGGGCCGGTCGGGCTGGTGCTGATCACGCACGGGCACGCGGACCACACCGAGGGGGCGCCCCGGCGCACACCGCCGGCGGCCCGCCGCTGACCGTCGACAGCGCGTTCGACACCGGCCTCGACGTCCGGCTGCTGAGCACGCCCGGGCACACCGCCGACTCGATCTGCCTCCTGGTCGCGCACGGCGACGAGCGGGTCGTGCTGACCGGCGACACCATCCTCGGCCGCGGCACCACCGTGGTGGCCCACCCGGACGGGCACCTCGGTGACTACCTGTCCAGCCTGGAACTGCTCTCCACGTACCGCGGGGTCCGGGCGCTGCCGGGCCACGGCCCGGCGCTTGCCGACTGCGGCGCGGCGGCCGAGTTCTACCTGGCCCACCGGCGGGCCCGGCTCGACCAGGTGCGCGCCGCGGTGGACGCGGGCGCCACCACCGCGTTCGAGGTGGTCGAGGTGGTCTACGCCGACGTCGACAGGTCGCTCTGGTGGGCCGCCGAGTGGTCGGTCCGGGCCCAGCTGGAGTACCTCGGGGTGGAACAGCCGTGACCTGCCCGGTGTGCGGGACCGTCGCCGTGCCCGGCGCGCGGTTCTGCCACAACTGCGGGGCCGCGTTGCCGGCCGCCGCCACGCTGCCGGCCGCCGAGCGCCGGGTGGTCACCGTGCTCTTCGGCGACCTCTCCGACTTCACCTCCTGGTCGGAGGACCTGGACCCGGAGCGGGTCGGCGCGGTCACCGACCGGGTGCTGGCCGCGCTGGCCGGCGCGGTCAAGACGTTCGGCGGGCACGTCGACAAGCTCACCGGCGACGGGATCATGGCGGTCTTCGGTGCGCCGGTGGCGCACGAGGACGACGCCGAGCGGGCCGTGCGGGCGGCGCTGTCCATGCAGCGGGCCGTCCGCCGGGTGCTCGACGACGAGCGGGGCGGCGGCGCGCCGCTGGGCCTGCGGGTCGGTCTCAACACCGGGGACGTGATCGCCGGGATCCAGGCGGCGATCGAATACACGGTCATCGGCGACACCGTGAACACCGCGGCCCGGCTCGCCGACGCCGCCGCGGTCGGCGCGGTCTACGCCGGGGCGCGGACCTCCGCCGCCACCCGGCACGTCGCCTCCTGGCGGGCGCTGCGCCCGCTGCGGCTCAAGGGCAAGCGCGAGCCGGTCGAGGCGTACGAGCTGCTGGGCCTGCTGGACGCGCCGGGCACCCGTTCCGGCCTCGGTGACGAGGCGCCGTTCGTGGGCCGGGAGACCGAGATCGGCCGGGTCGCGGGCCGACTCGCCGAGGTGATCGACCGGGGCGAGCCCCGGGTGCTGCTGATGACCGCCGAGGCGGGCATCGGCAAGTCCCGGTTCGCGGCCGAGGTCGAACGTCTCGCCGCCGGCTACGACGTCGGCGCCGGGCGGTACGCGGCACACAGCGGCGCCCGGGTGCTCTCGGTCCGCTGCGCCGCGTTCGGCGAGCGCCGCCGGCTCGCGCCCCTGGCCGACCTGGTCCGCGCTAGCACCGCCGAGGTCGCCGGGCTGCCCGGGCCGGGCGCGGTCCGGCCGGACCGGGCGTTCACCGACCTCGGGTTCACCTCGGTCCGCGCGGTCGCGCTGCGGGACCGGCTGAACCGGGCCACCGGGGTGCGCCTGTCCGCGACCGCCGCGTTCGACCACCCCACGCCCGCCGCGCTCGCCCGGCACCTGGCCACGCTGCTGCGCGGCACCGCCGCCCGGGACGCCGGGAACCGGTCGGGGCCGGTCGTCACCGACGACCCGGTGGCGATCGTCGCCATGGCCTGCCGGCTGCCCGGCGGCGTCACCGGCCCCGAGGAGCTGTGGGAGCTGCTGGAGTCCGGGCGGGAGGGACTGACCGGGTTCCCCACCGACCGGGGCTGGGACCTGACCCACCTCTTCTCCGACGACCCCGACCGGCCCGGCACCTCGTACGTGCGGGTCGGCGGGTTCCTGGCCGGCGCCGGGGACTTCGACGCCACCCTGTTCGCGATCAGCCCGCGCGAGGCGCTGGCGATGGACCCGCAGCAACGGCTGCTGCTGGAGACGTCCTGGGAGCTGTTCGAGCGCGCCGGGATCGACCCGACCGCCTTGCGCGGCAGCGCCACCGGTGTGTTCACCGGCGTGATGCACCACGACTACGCGGCCCAGGTGGGGCAGCCGCCGCCCGGCACCGAGGGCTATCTCGGCGTCGGCACCGCCGGCAGCGTGGTGTCCGGTCGGGTCGCGTACGCGCTGGGCCTGGAGGGGCCCGCGGTCACCGTGGACACCGCCTGCTCGTCGTCGCTGGTGGCGCTGCACCTGGCCGCGCAGGCGCTGCGCGCCGGGGACTGCTCCCTCGCGGTGGCCGGCGGCGTCGCCGTGATGGGCACCCCGCAGGCGTTCGTCGAGTTCAGCCGCCAGCGCGGCCTCGCGCCGGACGGGCGGTGCAAGGCGTTCGCCGACGCCGCCGACGGCACCGGCTGGTCCGAGGGCGTGGCCGTGCTGCTGCTGGAACGCCTCAGCGACGCGCGCCGCCACGGCCACCCGGTGCTGGCGCTGCTGCGCGCCAGCGCGGTCAACTCCGACGGGGCGTCCAACGGGCTCACCGCGCCCAACGGGCCGGCCCAGGAGCGGG
>NZ_CADEAU010000008.1 GCF_902825405.1 Micromonospora maritima
CGATGAGGGCGGGGGCCGCCGCGGACGCGGCGTACCCGCTCGTGCCGTCGTCGACGAGCAGCACCTGCGCGTCGAGTCGACGGGCCGTCCGCGCGGCGGCGAGCCCGGCGACACCGCCGCCGAGAACCACCATGTCCCACGTGCCGGTTCGCATCCCTCGCCCCGCTCCGTGACGTCCGCAGCCCGATCCTGTGTCTGTCGTCGCACCGCCGTGAGCTGCGCCCGACCGGGTGGTCGTCGGGCGGCGCGGACGCGCCGCGGCCCGGCAGAGGACACTCCGCCGGGCCGCGACCTTCCCCGGTGTGCGGTCAGTTGAGGGTGCAGACCGCGAGGCTGTCGAGTTCGGGGCGCTGCGCGCCGACGCGGTTGAAGGCGATCTCGATCCGGTCGAGCGCCGCCCCTCGCTTGCTCTTCAGCGGGTTGAGGATGGCGTTGGCGATGAAGTTCGGCCCGCCTTCCGGCTTGACGGCGATCCGGGCAAGCCGGGAGTTGGCCTCGTCGATCTGCTTGTCGAGGGTGGCCAGCTCGGACTGGACCTGCCCGGCGGCCGCGGCCGGCACCGCCGGCAACTCGACGCGGGGGCAGTTCACCGTACGGGCCTGCGCGGCCCCGCCGTTCTCCGACCCGGCCGCCTCGCCCTGGCCGGCGTTGCCGTTGACGGCGCTCGGCGTGCCGGGGGAGTTGAGCGTGCAGGTGGCGAGGTCGACCAGGTTGCCCGGACGGTTGCCGTTGACCCGGCCGATGTCCGTGGCGATGCGGTTCAGGACGGCCACCCGCTTGTTGCGCAGCGGGCCCAGGATGGCGTTCTGGATGAAGTTCGGGCCGCCCTCGGGCTTGACGGCGAGCTTCGCCAGGCGCTCGTTCTGCCGGGCGATCTCCTCGTCCAGGTTCGCCAACTCCTTCTCCACCCCGGCGACCGCCTCGGCCGGCACCTCGGGGAGCTTGTCGCGTACGGTCGGGCAGTCGACCGTCTGCGCGTTGGCCGGCGGGGCGGCCACCCCGCCGTCCCCGGCGCCGCCGGCCGCACCTTCGAGCGTGCAGTTCGCCAGGCCCTGCAGCCCGGCCGGCGCGGCGCCGCCGACGCGGGTGATGTCCTGGCTGATCCGGTCCAGCACCGCGCGGCGCTTGCCGGCGATGTCGTTGAGCTGGTTCTGTGCCGCCTTGGGCTCGCGGGCCAGCCGCTCGTTGACGTTCGCGATCTGCTTCTGCAGATTCTGCAGCTCGCGGTTCACCCCGTCCTGCGCGGCGGCCGGCACCGCGCCGAGCTTGTCGGCGACCGACGGGCAGACCACCGACACCGGCGTCGCGTTGGCGTTCTCGTCGGCGGACGCCAGTTGCAGTCCCGCGCCGATCAGCAACGCGGCGAAGGCTCCCACACCGCCGAGCTTCAGAACGGCGTTGTTGCGCGTACCCCTGGTCATGCACCTCTCCTTTGGTCGACCGCACCGGGCCGACGTGACGGGATGTCGCGGCGACCCGGTGCGGTGCGAAGTGAGGACTCAGGAATCGTGCTCGTGCCCGCTCCGGCATCGCGGTTCCGGACGATGTCCTCTGTCGATGAGGAGTACGGGGTGTTCAGCAGTATCGTTCAGTTTTTGTCACAGAATTTCAGGAAACACGAAGACCGGGTCAGTTGAAGGTCAACGTGGGGCTGCCCGTGATGTCGAAGCCACCGTCGGTCCTGGCGTTGGCGGAGGTGATCCTGGTGCCACCGATGGTGAGGTTCGTGATCGTCAGCTCCAGCGGTGCCTTCGCCTGCCTGACCAGGTTGCGGGGCAGGTCCTTGCTGCCGTTGCCGCGCAGCGAGTTGATCTCCGCAAGGCTGTAGAGCCTGTCCACCCTGGTGTCGGCCAGCGTGATGTCGCGGAACGCCTGGCTGGCGGAGGTGTTGGAGAGGGCCACGACCCGGGTGGTGGGTCCCATGATCCGGGTGCCGGTGACGCTGACGTTCGAGATGGCGCCGGAGCCGCCGGCCTCCTGGTAGTTCAGCAGCCCCCAGTTCGAGTTGGTGCCGGTCCACTCGGTGTGCAGCAGGGTGTTGTTGGTGGCGGTGATGTTGGAGATGGTCTTGGCGAACCAGCCGAGCTGGAACACGGCGCCGTTGTCCATCTGCCACAGGGTGTTGTTCTTGATGGTGGCGTTGGAGCTGTAGAGCTTGAAGGCGTCGTCGAAGGCGGAGACGAACGAGTCGCTGATGGTGGTGCCGGTCAGGGCGGGGATGCCGTCGCCGTTCCAGCCCCAGTTGCCGAGCACCTTGACGTCGGAGATGGTGCCGGTGAACCGGGACTCGTCGTCGCCCTGCTTGGCGGTGATCTCGTTGTCGCGGTGGCCGGTGACCACCCAGTGCGGGGCGTTGACCACGGTGACGTCGTGGAAGCGGAACCTGTCGGTGCCGAGCTGCACCATCTTGACGGTGTACTCCCAGCAGTCGTAGCTGCACGAGGTGGTGCCGTTGGTGCGCTTGTCGGCCCGCCAGTTGAAGTCCTCACCGGAGAGCACGCCCCGGCCGGTGACGGTGAAGCCCTGCTGGGTCGACTTGCTCACCGTGGCGGAGCCGATCGCGCCCTTGACGTACGCGCCGCCGGCCAGGTGCACGCGCTGCACCGAGTCCGGCACCGGCCAGTAGCCGAGGTCGTGCACGCCGCGGGTGAAGATCACCGTGGTGGAGCGGGCGGCCCGGGAGCGGTCGAAGGTGGCGCCGGGGTTGACCACGTAGGTGTCGGGGGCCGTACGTGACGGGTCCGCCACGGCGGCGCGCGAGTCGTCGGCGAACAGCAGCATCCCGTCCAGCGGCAACTGTCGGAGGCTGTCGTAGCGGTTGTCGATGAACTCCACCGACAGCTTGGCCTTCGGCCGGTTGACCCGGATCTTGATCTGCCGGGCGGCGAGGTCCTTGCTGACGATGGTGAAGTCGCCGGTGCCGCGGACCTTGATGTCGGTCACGGCTCCGGCGGCGGCCGTCCGGGTCACCGTGACGGTCGGGGTGGTGCCGACCGGGAACCAGAACGAGGACCAGTTGAACGACCGGTTCTCCGCGCGGGCGTGGTCGCCGCCGTCGCAGTTGGTGCTCGAGCAGGTCCGTGCCTTCGGTGCGGTGCGGTAGACCGACGGGGTCTTCCCCTCCACCGACACCGCGTAGATCGACGACTTGTCGCCCGCGGGCAGCCCAGGGGTCTTCGCGACGGTCACTGCGGCGACGGCTGCGGCGGTCGGGGGGAGGGCTGGTTGCTGCCCGGCGTACGCGCTGGTGACGCCGGCGACGGCCAGGCCTGCGGCGACGGTTACGCCCAGGGCGAGTGCCCCGAGGCGTCGGGTCTTTCCTGCCATAGCCTTGCTCCTTCGGTGTGGTGGGGGTGGGGGGGTGTGGTGCCGCGGTCGCGCCCCGGGCAGGCGTGGCGAGGATGGTGCGGTGGGGACACTCCGCGGGACGGTGGGAGGTTTCAGGACGCGCCGGCTACTTCTCGGCGCCGGCGAGCATGCCCTTGATGAAGTGCCGCTGCAGGAACAGGTACGCCAGCAGGATCGGCGCCATCGCGGTCAGCGACGCCGCGGCGGCGGCACCGAGGTTGCTGCTCTGCTGGGAGAAGAAGGACCCGATCGCGGGGGCGATGGTGCGGACGTCCTGGGTGGTCAGCATGTAGACCGACATCTGGTAGTCGTTCCAGATGAACACGCCGGTCAGGATCGCCACGGTCGCGGTGACCGGCTTGAGCAGCGGCAGCACGATCCGGAAGAACACCCGGAAGGTACCCGCGCCGTCGACCCGGGCGGCCTCCTCAAGGGCGGTCGGCACCGTCCGGATGAACGCGGCGTAGAGGAACACGCTCAGTGGCAACTGGCCCGTCACCAGGATCAGGATGATGCCCCAGTAGGTGTTGACCCCACCGAGTTGGTTCATCAGCGAGTACAGCGGCACGAGCACGCTCAACGGCGGCACCATGATCGAGCCCAGCATCAGCAGCATCACCACCCGGTTCACCCAGGTGCCGCGCCGGGCCAGCGGATAGGCGGCGAGCGCCCCGATCAGGCAGACCAGGACGGTGGCGACCGAGGTGACGACGAGGCTGTTGACGATCGCCCGCAGGATGCCGCCCTGTTCGATGGCGATGCGGAAGTTGTCCAGGTAGAGACGCCCGGTCGGCGGCATCCACTGGGAGCTCAGGTCACTCTTGGGCTTGAGTGCCGTGGTGAGCGCGACGTAGAACGGGACGAGTTGGATGACCGCGAAGGTGAGCAGGAAGCCCACCGAGGCCAGCCGGAACAAGCGGTGTCCGATCAGCATTGCTCACGCCTCCAGCCGGCGCTTGTTGAGTGCCGCGTTGAGCACCAAGGTCATGATCATGATGACGGCGAAGAGCGCGACGCCCATCGCGGCCGCGTACCCGGCGCTCTGCGCGTTGAAGTAGGTCAGGCCGATGAAGGTGGACACCGAGTTGGTCGAGTAACCGGGGCCGCCGCCGGTGAGCACCTTGATCACGTCGAAGAGCTTCATGCCACCGATCAGGTTGAGCACGATGCTGGTGGCGAAGGCCGGCTGCAGCAGGGGCACGGTGATCCGGCGGAACAGCGACCAGCCCGACGCGCCGTCGAGCCGGGCCGCCTCGTAGTACATCGTCGGGATCGACTGCAGCCCGGCCAGGTAGATGATCATCGACAGGCCGACGAACTGGATCGTGTTGACGGCCACGATGATGGCCACCGAGCCGGTCGTGGTGCTCAGCCACGCCTGCTGCTCACCCCCGAGCGCGACCACGATGTCGTTGAGGGCACCGTTGTCGTACTGCAGCAGCAGGTAGTAGATGGTGCCCATGATGACCGGGGAGACCAGCACCGGCAGGTAGATGATCGCGCGCAGCAGGGCCCGTCCCCGCATCGGCCGGTCCAGCGCGAGCGCCAGGCCCAGGCCGAGCACCTGCTGCAGGACGGTGCTGCCGAGGGCGTACACCAGGGTGTTGACGAAGACGGTGCGGAAGGTGCCGTCGCTGAGCAGCCGCTGGTAGTTCTCCAGGCCCACCAGGTGGTGGCCGGGACTGTAGCCGTCCCAGTCGGTGAACGACAGCCCGACCCCGTTGACCAGCGGGTACGCCGTGAACATGGCCAGCAGCGCCAGCGCCGGCAGGTAGAGGACGTTCACCAGCCCTTGCCGAGGCCGATGTCGGGGGCCGGCCGTCGGGCGGTACGTCGCGTCCGCGCTGCGACGCACCGCCGTGTCGATGCCGCTGTCGACCATGTCGGTCACTTCGCCTGCGCGTACAGCTTGGTGAAGTCGGTCTTGACCTTGGCCACGCTGTCGGCGACGGTCGACTGCTTGGTCACCACGCCGTCGGTGGTCTTGACCATGGTGTCCCAGGCGCCGTTGGGCATGTAGACCCGGTCGAAGTAGGGGACGGTCGGCACCGCGCCCGACTTGACGTACGTGTCGTAGCTGCTCTGCAGGCCGCCCAGGTCGGACTGGGCGCTGGTCAGGCCCGGCGCGGACCCGGAGGCCTTGGCCAGCTTGGTCAGGTTCTCCGGCTGGGCCAGGAACGCGAGCAGCTCCTTGGCCTCCTTCGGGTGCTTGGTGTCCTTGTTGATGCCCAGCGCGTTCTTCTCGCCGCTGATCAGGTAGGGCTCGCCACCGTTGGCGGTGGGCACCGGCATGAAGCCGATCCTGGCGTCCTTCTTGTACTCGAACGCCGAGGTGGCGACGAAGTTCATCAGGAAGCTGAACCCGGTCTTACCCTCGGCGAGGGCGCGGGCGACGTTGTCCGTGGTCGCCGAGCTGTAGTCCTTGTTGAACAGGCCGGCCTCGCGGAACGCGCCGACGGTGTCGAGCACCTTGGTGTAGCTGCCCTCGGCGAACGTGCCCTCCTTCATGCTCTTCAGCTCGGCCTCGCTGAAGACGCCCGGCGCGATCCAGTCGACGAACAGGCCGGTCGGCCACTGGTCCTTGCCGGCCGCGTAGATCGGGGTCTTGCCCTTGGCCTTGATCGCGGCGGCGGCCCGGTTGAAGTCGTCCCAGGTCTTGATGTCGTCGGGCTTGACGCCGGCCTCGGCCAGCACGTCGGCGTTGTAGAGCAGGCCCGCGATGTCGGTGTCGACCGGCATGGCGTACAGCTCGCCGCCCTGGCCGAGCATCGCCGGCTTGAGCGCGGGCGCGAGGTCCTTGGCCCAGGGCTCGTTCTGCAGCGGCATCAGGAACTTGCCGTAGCGCAGCAGCGACCACCCGTGGGTCATCCAGATGTCGGGGATGTTGCCCGAAGCCAGCCGCACCTTGAGGTCGCCCTCGTGGTCGGTGCTCGACGGCACCAGGTTGACCTTGACGCCGGAGTGGTCGGCCTCGAACTTCTTGACCAGGTCCTGGTACTGCCCGTAGAGCGGCGAGTCCACCGCGGTGCCGGTGAGGAACTCCACCTGCCCGCCCTTCCCGCCGCCGGAGTCGGTGCCACCGCCGGTGCAGCCGGTCAGGGCGAGTGTGAGTGCGGAGATCGCCGCGGTGAGGACGAGGCGTCGTCTCATGGGTGTGTCCTTTCCAGGGGGTGGGCCGGCGGGCCCACCGGCAGGCGCGGCAACGGGTCGGGTCGGGTTCGGTGCGCGCCGGGTGGGGTTCGGAGTGGATCGCCGGCCGAGAGCCGGCGCTGGGCGGTGCCGAGGCAGGCGACACCCGGGTGGGCGGGATCGTCGCCGTGCCGTGCGGTGGTGTGCCCACCGCGGTGCGGTGTGCTGTCAGCGGACCATTGTGACCGCTCACATTGAGCGTGAGTCTGGTCGACCGAAAACCGGCAAGTCAAGCGTCCTTCAAGTTACGTTTGGGTCACAAGCGGCCTTCTACCAGTATGTTCACGCGCACATGCTTGTACGGCTATTGATCAAGGCCGCTCATTGTTACCGTTCTCAAACATGAAGTCGCCAGAGGTTGCGTCCTCCGCCTGCTGCCAGCCCGGCACGGCGGGAGGATCCCCTGCGGTGGTCGGCCCGCCGCACCCCGTTCCCGGATTCACGTCCGGTCCTGCCCGTCCCGCACCAGCCGACGCCCTGGCGGAGATGATCACTGTTCCGGCCGGTTCGTTCTGGATGGGCGCGGACGGCCCCGGCACCGTCCCCGGTGACGCCGAGGGCCCGGTCCGCCAGGTCCACGTCGACGAGTACCGGATCGGCGTCACGACGGTCACGAACGCCGCGTACGCCGAGTTCGTCGACGCCACCGGATACGTCACGGACGCAGAGCGCTACGGGTGGTCCTTCGTCTTCGCCGGCCTCGTCGGCCCCGAGGCCTGGGCCGGCGTGCTGCCGGGCACCGTCGCGGAGGCGCCCTGGTGGTTCGCCGTGCGCGGCGCGAACTGGCGGCACCCCTTCGGTCCCGGGTCGTCCGTCGACGAACTCGCCGACCACCCCGTGGTGCACGTGTCCTGGTACGACGCCTCCGCCTACGCGCGCTGGACCGGCACCCGGCTACCGACCGAGGCGGAGTGGGAGAAAGCCGCGCGCGGCGGCCTGGACCGGGCCACCTACCCGTGGGGCGACGAGCTGCTGCCCGGCGGCGAGCACCGGATGAACGTCTGGCAGGGGGAGTTCCCGTTCCGCAACACCGCCGAGGACGGCCACCGTGCCACCGCGCCGGCCCGGTCCTACCAGCCCAACGGGTACGGGCTCTTCAACGCCTGCGGCAACGTCTGGGAGTGGACGGCGGACTGGTGGTCGGGCGACCCGGCCGGTGGCGGGTCAGGGCGCGACGCGGCCCGGGTGGTCCGAGGCGGGTCCTACCTCTGCCACGCGTCGTACTGCAACCGCTACCGCACCTCGGCGCGGACCCGTAACACGCCCGACACCTCGGCCGGCCACACCGGCTTCCGCGTGGCCTGCTGAGCCGGGCCGGCCGGCCGCTCGGCGGGGGACCACACCGCCGAGCGGCCGGCCGGGTCGCGAGGCGACGCGGGGTCGGGACCCGGCCGGTGTACCGGTCAGCCGAGGTGCTGGACGCGGAACAGCCGGGCGCCGTGCGCCTCGACGCGCATGCCGGTGGTGCCGCAGGCCTTGCCCTGCTCGGACCGGCTCCACAGGTCGCGCAGCGTCACCTCACCGTCGATGCCCACCGCCCGCAGGTCCAGCTGTACGTCCCGGTCGTCCTTGCCGACGTTGAACACCGCCAGCGCGGTGCTCGACTCGTCGAGCCGGGAGGTCCAGACGATGACGTCGTGCTCGCGGTACACCTCCCGGGCCCCGTCGCCGTCGCGCAGGACGGCCAGCACCTCGGGGTTGGTCAGCAGGTCCCGGGTGGCGTCGTCGAGCCGGGTCAGGTCGGTGCCGAGCATCAACGGCGAGCGGGCCACGCACCACAGGGTCATCAGGGTCGTCTGCTCCGGCCTGGTGAACCGGGTGTACCGGTCGCGCACCCCGGTCTCGCCGGAGCGCAGGGCGATCCGGCCCAGCGGCAGCATGTCGGCGTCCGGCCAGTGTCCCGGCCCGGCGTACGGGGCCCAGGCGGCGCAGATGTCGAACGCCGCACGCAGGTCGCTCCACCGGTCCCAGAAGTCGGCCGTGGTACGCCACATGTGCGCCCGGGAACTCAGGTGACCGGCCTCCGCCACCGGGGTCGGGCCGCAGGAGAGGCTCAGCACCATCTCCCGGCCGCAGGCGTCCAGCGCGTTGCGCATCAGGTTGATCTCGCCCCGGTGGTACGGCAGCAGCATGTCGTCGGCCTTGACGAAGTCCACCCCCCACGAGGCGTAGAGCGCGAACAGGGAGTCGTAGTACTCCTGGGCCCCGGGGCGGGTGGCGTCCACGCCGTACATGTCGGTGTTCCACGGGCAGATGGAGTTGGTCTGCGCGATGTCCCGGGCCGTCACGTCGCTGCCCAGGATCGGGGTGGCCGCGTGCACGGCCTGGCGGGGCACGCCGCGCATGATGTGGATGCCGAACTTCAGGCCCATCGCGTGGATCCGTTCGGCCAGCGGCGCGAAGCCCCGGCCGCCGGCCGCCGACGGGAACCGGTTCGCCGCCGGCACCAGCCGTGAGTGCCCGTCCACGGTCAGCGGTACGAACGGCCGGTAGGCGGAGCTGTGCGCGTCCGGCTCGTACCACTGGATGTCGACGACCAGGGTGTCCCAGCCGAAGGGGAGCAGCTCCCCGGCCAGCACCTCGGCGTTGGCGAGGATCTCCGCCTCGGTCACACTGGCGCCGTAGGTGTCCCAGCTGTTCCAGCCCATCGGGGGAATGGCGGCCACGGTCATGTTCTTGTCCTGCGCTTCCTGGTCGTCGGTCACGAGCGGTCGTTCGAGGTGGCGCCGGCCGGCACCGGTCGGACCCGGTCCGGGCGGGCCGGCGCCGAGGACGGCCCAGGAACCGCGGCGGTGGCGTGTGCCAGTCGTGCGGTCCGAGGGTGCGGTGGTGTCACAGCCCGCGGGCGAGCCGGTGGTAGGCGCTGGTCCAGCGCAGCTCGTGGGCGAAGCGCCGGGACGTGGTCTCCGCCTCGATGAGTGCGAGTTCGACACCGAGGATCTCGGCGAAGTCGTACAGGTGCTCCCTGGTCAGCGCGGTGGAGAGCACGGTGTGGTGCGGGCCGCCGGCGGTCAGCCAGGAGTCGGCGGACGTGGCGAAGTCGGGGTGCGGGCGCCAGACGGCCCTGGCGACGGGCAGCCGGGGCATCTCGGCCAGCGGCTCGACCACCGTCACCTCGTTGGCCACCAGGCGGAACCGGTCGCCCAGGTCGCACATGCCGACCACCAGGCCCTCGCCCGGGTCGGCGTCGAACACCATCCGGACCGGGTCCTCCCGGCCGCCGATCGACAGCGGATGGATCTCCACGCGCGGCGTGCGGGCGGTGATCGTGGGGCAGACCTCCAGCATGTGCGCGCCGAGCACCAGTTCCCGGTCGGGCTCCAGGTGGTAGGTGTAGTCCTCCATGAACGAGGTGCCGCCCGGCAGCCCCGCCGCCGTGACCTTGAGCGCGCGCAGCAGCACCGAGGTCTTCCAGTCGCCTTCGCCGCCGAACCCGTAGCCGTCGGCCATCAACCGCTGCACGGCCAGGCCGGGCAGTTGGCGCAGGCCGCCGAGGTCCTCGAAGTTGGTGGTGAACGCGGTGAAGCCGCCGTCGTCGAGGAAGTGCCGCAGCGCCAGTTCGATCCGGGCGGCGTAGCGCAGCGACTCGTGGCGCCCGCCACCGGCGCGCAGCTCCGGCGCGACCGCGTAGCGCTGCTCGTACTCGCCGACCAGTTCCTTCACCGGGCCGTCGTCGACGGCGTCGACCACGGCGACGAGGTCGTTGACCCCGTAGGTGTTGACCGAGACGCCGAAGCGCAGCTCGGCCTCGACCTTGTCCCCCTCGGTCACCGCGACGTCGCGCATGTTGTCGCCGAAGCGGGCCAGTCGCATGGTGCGCAGCGCCTGCACCCCCACGGCCACCCGGGACCAGTCGCTGATCCGGGCCAGTACGGTCGGGTTGGACAGGTGGCCGGAGACCGTCTTGCGGGTCCTGCCGAGCCGGGTCTGCACGTAGCCGAACTCGCGGTCGCCATGCGCTGCCTGGTTCAGGTTCATGAAGTCCATGTCGATGGAGCTCCACGGCAGGTCCCGGTTGACCTGTGTGTGCAGGTGCAGCAGGGGCTTGCGCAGCGCGTCGAGGCCGGTGATCCACATCTTGGCGGGGGAGAAGGTGTGCATCCAGGCGACGACTCCGACCACCCGGTCGTCGGCGTTCGCCGCGCACATCACCTGACGGATGGCGGTGGCATCGGTGAGCACCGGCTTGGCCACCACCTCTGCCACGATCCCGGGATGCCGGGCCAGCGCCACGCAGATCTCGCCGGACTGGCGGGCGACCTGGTCGAGCACCTCCGGCCCGTACAGCCCCTGGCTGCCGGTGAGGAACCAGATCTGCTGCTGCCTCATGAAGTCGGTTCTCCCTGCTGTCCGTAGACGTTCTGGTAACGGTGGAAGAGGCTGTCGATGTGCTCCTGCTCCAGGCGCGGTGGCCGGCCGAGCTGGTGGGCGACGTGCACCGTGCGAGCGACGTCCTCGAGCATCACCGCGGCCTTGACCGCGTCCCGCGCGTCGCTGCCGATGGTGAACGGACCGTGGCCGCCCATGAGCACCGCCCGGCTGCGCGACCCGCGCAGCGTCTCGACGATGCCGCGGCCGATGGAGTCGTCCCCGATCAGCGCGAACGGGCCGACCGGGATGTCCCCGCCGAACTCGTCGGCGACCATCGTGAGCACGCACGGGATCGGCTCCCGTCGGGCCGACCAGGCGGTGGCGTACGTGGAGTGCGAGTGCACGATCCCGCCGACCTCCGGCAGGTGCCGGTAGACGTAGGCGTGCGCCGCGGTGTCCGAGGACGGGGCGCGGTCGCCGTCGACCAGCCGACCGTGCAGGTCGGTGACGACCATCGCCGCGGGGGTGAGCTCGTGATACGGCAGCCCGGAGGGCTTGATGACCATCAGCTCCTCGCCGGGCACCCGGGCCGACACGTTGCCAGCGGTCCAGACGACCAGTTCGTAGCGGGTCAGCTCGGCGTGCAGCGCGCAGACGGTGTCGCGTAGCTGCGCCACGGCGGACCGTACGGCGGAGGCGGTGTCGATCGTCATGCGGTGGTCTCCCGTCGAATCGCCTTGAGGCGCCGCATGGCGTCGGTGCCGCCGCGGCCGAACTGGTCGTGCAGTTCCCGGTAGATGTCGTAGAGCCGCTGGTAGGCCATGACGTTGGCCGTGATCGGCCGGTACGACTCGACCACCCGGCCACCCATTGCCGCGGCGGCGGTGGGCACGTCCGGGTAGGCGCCGGCCGCCACGGCCGCGTGGATCGCGGAGCCGAGGGCGGGACCCTGCTCCGAGACGACGGTGGACAGCGGCAGGTTCAGCACGTCGCTGTAGATCTGCATGAGGAACCGGTTCTTCGGCAGCCCACCGGCGACGATGAACTCCCGCACCGGCACCCCGGCGCGGGCGAAGGTCTCCACGATCACGCGGGTGCCGAAGGCGGTCGACTCCAGCAGGGCGCGGTAGATCTCCTCGGGCCGGGTGGTGAGGTCCAGGCCGATCAGGAGACCGGACAGCTCGTGGTCGACGAGTACCGAACGGTTGCCGCTCCACCAGTCGAGGGCGACCAGTCCGTGCGCGCCCACGGGGTCCCGGGCCGCGAGGTTGGTCAGGTATTCGTGCACGGAGACGCCCTGGGTGCGGGCGTCCGCGACGTACGCCGGGGGGACCTGGTTCGCGACGAACCAGCCGAACATGTCGCCGACCCCGGACTGGCCGGCTTCGTAGCCGGGAAGCCCGGCGACGATGCCGCCGTCCACGACACCGCACATCCCCGGCACCTCCACGAGCCGGTCGCCGCTCATCACATGGCAGGTCGAGGTGCCCATGATCGCCACCAACTGACCGGGCTCGACCGCCTGCGCGGCGGCGGCGGTGACGTGTGCGTCCACGTTGCCGACGGCCACCACCGTTGCCTCGGGCAGCCCGGTCCAGCGGGCGGCCCGGGCGGTGAGCCGGCCGGCGGCGGCGCCCAGTTCACCGATGCGCTGGTCGAGCTTGTCCCGGACGAAGTCGCGGAAGTCGGGGTTGAGCGCGGCGAGGAACTCCTCGTCCGGGTATCGGCCGTCCTGGAGGATGCCCTTGTAGCCGGCGGTGCAGGCGTTGCGGATGTAGGTGCCGGTGAGCTGCCAGACGATCCAGTCCGCCGCCTCCACCCACCGGTCCATGGCGGCGTACGCCTCGGGTGCCTCCTCCAGCAGTTGCAGACCCTTGGCGAACTCCCATTCCGAGGAGATCAACCCGCCGTAGCGGCCGAGCCAGGGCTCGTTCCGTTCGGCGGCCAGAGCGTTGATCCGGTCGGCGTGGCGCTGGGCGGCGTGGTGTTTCCAGAGCTTCACGTAGGCGTGCGGCTCATGGGCGAAGCGGGGCAGCTCGCAGAGCGGCGTGCCGTCGGCCAGCGTGGGCACCATGGTGCAGGCGGTGAAGTCGGTGCCGATGCCGATGACGTCGGCCGGGTCGATCTTCGCGGCCCGTACCGCCCGGGGCACGGCGGTGCGCAGCACCGTGAGGTAGTCGGCGGGGACCTGGAGGGCCCAGTCGCGGGGCAGCCGTCGCCCGGTGCCGGGCAGCAGGGTGTCGATGACGCCGTGCGGGTACTCGCAGACCGCGGACGCGAGTTCCGCGCCGTCACTCACCCGGACGACCAGCGCTCGGCCGGAAAGTGTGCCGAAGTCGACCCCCACGACGTAGCGCGGTCCTGGCTGCGTGCTCATGTCCCCGACTCCCATGATCCCGACGGTGCCGGCGGGCACCTCGCTGCTGGCGGCCATTGTTAACGGTCACAACAGGCGCCGTCAACCCTTGATCAAGGGCAAATCACGGCTGAGAGCGGCAATAACGTCCGCTCTATAAGCTCTCCTGAGAGTTGGTTGATGATCGCTTTGTGACCGCTCTGTTAAACGTTTTCGAGAGTCGCGGTCGGGCGGCGCGGCCTGTTACCGTACGGGTCATGACCTCACGCGCGCCCGCTCAAGGCGAGGACGCGGGCAGGGCCCGGACACCAGTCATGCGCGATGTCGCCCGGCTCGCCGGCGTCTCGCACCAGACCGTCTCCCGGGTCCTCAACGGGCTGCCCAACGTCAGCGACTCCGTGCGGGAGCGGGTGGAGCGGGCCGTCGCCCAGCTCGGATACCGCCCGAATGTCAGCGCCCGGGCCCTGATCACGAAGCGGACGATGACGCTGGGTGTGGTCAGCGTGTCCACGCAGCAGTACGGTCCGGCGGGCACGCTGACCGGCATCTCCGAGGCGGCGCGGCGGGCCGGGTACTTCGTCAGCGTCACCGTGCTCGACGCGGTCGATCGCCAGTCGATGCGGTCCGCGATCGACCACCTGCTGGCGGCTGCGGTGGACGGGGTGATCGTCATCGCGCCGGTCGGCTCCGTGGTCGAGGCGGTGGCCGGTGTCGCACGCACAGTGCCGCTCGTGATGGTCGAGGCACGCGACGGCGAGCAGTCCGTCGCCGGCATCGACCAGGTCGGCGGGGCCCGGACGGCCACCCGTCACCTGCTCGATCTCGGGCATCGGACGGTGGCTCACGTCCGGGGCCCGATCAACTGGTTCGAGGCGGACGCCCGGGTCAGCGGCTGGCTGACCGAGCTGATGGCCGCTCATGCTCCCGTGCCCGAAGTGCTGGTGGGCGACTGGTCCCCCCGCTCCGGCTACGAGGCGGGCCGGCGCATCCTCGAGCGGTCCGACGTCACCGCCGTCTTCGCCGCCAACGACCAGATGGCGCTGGGCCTGCTCCGCGCATTCGAAGAGGCCGGGCGCTCGGTACCAGGCGACATCAGCGTGGTGGGTTTCGACGACCTGCCCGAGTCGGAGTTCTTCCACCCGCCGTTGACCACCGTCCGGCAGGACTTCGCCGAGGTCGGTCGACGCTGCATCGCCGAGATCGTCGCTCGGATCGACGGCACGAGCCCGCCCTCGGCAGGTCTGATCGTGCCCGAGATGGTCGTGCGAGACAGCACCGCCGCGCCCCGCTGAGCGGGCGGGCGGGCGTACCCAGCGTCGGGCCGAGAGCGGCTGCGCGGGCCGTCGGCGCCACCGTGCCGACGCACGGTCGCTCCGGTTCTCCGGCAGGCCCCGGGGCCGCCCCCACCTCCCGCTGAAACTCCGGCTGCGCCGCCGGAGTGTTCCCGGTCGACGCCGCCGTCCCGGTGGTGACCGACCCGAGGAGCGCCATGAAACCCTCAACTCGCGCCTGGCCGAGCGGCATCATCGCCGTCCTGCTCGTCCTGCTGCCCGGTGATCCCCTTGGGATCACGTCCGACGCCCCCACCGCCGTCCCGCCGCCGGTTACCACCGCCTACCTCTCGTCGAGCAGCGGCGGTGTCACCGCAGCCTCCCAGCGCCCCGGCTTCGCGCGGCGCACCGTTCGGCGGCCACCCACCAACGTCTCGATCGACTACCAGCTCGGCGGCGCCTACCCGCTACCGCTGCCGGCGCGGGTGGTCAGCCGCGACTGGGCGGACAGCCCGGCCCTCGGCGCCTACACCATCTGCCGCGTCAACGCCTTCCAGGCCCAGCCCCAGGAGATCGGCTGGTGGCGGGCCTACCACGACGACCTGCTGCTGCGCGACGCCATTGGACGGTACGTGGTCGACGCGCCGCGGCAGGAGATCCTGCTCGACATCTCCACGCCGGACAAGCGGGCCCGTCTCGCCGCCATCGTCGGCGGTTGGCTCGAACGATGCGCCGCCGACGGTTTCCCGGCCGTCGAGCCGGACAACCTCGACTCGTATCACCGGTCCCAGGGCCGACTCACCGAAGTGCAGGCGATCGAGTACGTCGGGATGCTCGCCGCCCGCGCCGACCGGGTCTCCCTGGCCGTGGCGCAGAAGAATGCCGTCGACCTCGGCCGGGCCGGACGCGACGTCGGTCTCGACTTCGCCATCGCCGAGGAGTGCGGCCGGTACGCCGACTGCGACGACTACACCTCCGTCTACGGCGACCATGTCATGGTCATCGAGTACACCGACGCCGGCTTCGCGCAGACGTGCCGCACGGTCGGGGCCCGACTGTCGGTGGTGCAGCGTGACCGGCGGCTCAGCCGCCCGAACAGCCCCGGCTACGTCTACCGCACGTGCTGAACCCCGTCGTCGCCTGCGGAGTGTCCTGTCGCGAGCGCCCTCTTGGTCCAGACAGAAGGCATCTGTCAGGAGGCCGAACGGATGGCCGCGTGGACCGGGTGGACTTCGTCCTGGACGGGGCCGATCCAGTGCGCTGGACGGAACGCGGCCGAGCCGGACCCCGTCGGCCGGGCTCCGGCTCGTGCCGTCATTTCGGCACCTGGTCGTGCAGCACGTCCACATAGAAGGCCCGCTGGTCACCGCGGATGGAGAAGCGGGCCTCCCGGATCCAGCCGAACTGCTCCAGGGTCCGCCGCATCGGCTCCAGCAGCTTGGTCTTCTCGCACCTGTCGTCGGGGGCCAGGATGCCGTCCAGGTCGGTGAAGTCGGCGCGGGCCATCGGCCCGTCCAGCTTGAGATACCGGAACCGGTAGGCGTCGTCGCGAAAGACGCTTGTCAGCCCCGCCGACTGCTCCGCCGGTGTCGGCCCGTCCAGCAGCGCGGCCAGCGCCCGCTTGGCCACCCCCTCGGCGGGCAACTCGCGAGTCACCGGCACGATCTGCGGACAGGGTTGACCGGCGCGCTCACGCAGCAGGAACAGCTTGACCCTGCGGGTGCCGGTGGAGGGCTCCACGGTCGGCTGCAGCGGCTCCTGCCCGTCACTCGGCCGGGCCGTCGGCGCGACAGATGTCGTGGTTGAAGGCCCCACCGCCGGGCCGGTGACCGCCTGTCCGCGTTGCCCCGCCGGGCTCAGGGCCCCGATCCCGATCGGCACGGCCAGCACGGCTGCGGTGACCATTCCGACGGCACCGGCGGTACGAGCGCGGCGTCGGCGGGTCCGGCGGTGCAGATCCGCCAGGTCCGGTGGCCGGGCGGTGTCCGCGGCGGTGCCGGCCAGGCGGCGCAGGGCGTCCCGCGTCGCGCCGTCGTCGCGCCCACCGTCCGTCACCGCTGTCTCCTCGAAGCGTCGTCGAGGCCACTGTAACGTTTGACGCTGAACCGGCCGTCACATAGCGTGCGGTAGCGGATGGCGGGTGAGTGGGCCTCGTTGCTGTCGGACGGCCGCCACAGTCACGGGCGATCCCTGGCTGAGAGGTTCGATGTCGACGGACCGGGAGTTCACCGAATTTTACCTCGCCACCTATCGTCGACTGGTTGGTCAGCTGTACGCGTTGACCGGGAACCGCCACGATGCCGAGGAGCTGGCGCAGGAGGCGTTCTCCCGCGCGCTCGTCCGATGGGCGAAGATCAGAGAGTACGACCTGCCCGAGGCGTGGGTACGCAGAGTGGCCTTCAACCTCGCGTTCTCCCGACGCCGGCAGGCACTTCGCGCGACGGCCGCCATGCTGCGCCTCGGCGCCGGTCGTCGCGGGCAGCCCGACGACGGTGACCACACCGCCGTCGTGGACGCGCTGCGGAAGGTGCCCGTACGCCACCGACAGGCACTGGTCCTGCACTACCTCGTCGACCTCCCCGTTCGGGACGTGGCCGAGGAACTCGGCGTACCGGAGAACACCGTCAAGACGTGGCTGCGGCGAGGACGCCAGCAGCTACAGGACGTGCTGCGTGACGAACTGACCGTCGCGGCACTGGCCCGCCTCGAGTTCTGAGCCCGGCCGCCGTTCGACATGAAACCCGCGCCGTCCCCGCGGGGTGTTCCTGCGCAGATCCCACCGCCGGCGCTCGCGAAGCGCCGCCGGTCGACACGGAGGAGGCCCGAGGATGAGCAGTCGTGGTGCGAGAGTTGGTCTGCTGAGTACCGCCGGTGTGCTGGTGCTCGCCGCCGCGGCGGCGTGGGGGACCGCGCCGAGTGCCTCCGCGGCGGCGGCACCGACCATCACCGCCGTCACCGGCGCGACGGACGGCGGCACGGTACGAGGCGTCACGGTGGTCCAGGCGAAGGTCCGGGGAGCAACCGACGCCGTCACCTTCACCCTGTCCGGCCCGTCGAGCGACGTCTGGACCGAACGGGCCGCACCGTACTTCTTCCACGGCGACCACAACGGAGCCGCCACGGGCTGGGACACCAACCGGATCGCCGACGGGCGCTACACCCTGACGGTGCGGGCCGCCAAGGGCTCCGCCGCCACGACCCGGACGGTAACCTTCACCGTCGACAACGGATCCGCCACCCCGACGCCCGACCCGACCGACGCCGCCGGCCGGCCCTCGGTGTGGGTGCTCAGCGACATGAGCATCCCCGGTGGCGGCACCGACCGCGACGACATCGTGACCCTCGCGACGCTGAGCGCGTATGCCGACAAGTTCGCCGTCGAGAGGGTCGTCGTCGGCGCGACCACCGTCGGCATCAACTGCGCCAAGGCTCTCGACTACGCGAGAACGTCCTTCGGCGCGCACCTGCCAGGCATCACCTTGGCCTCCACCTGCGCCGACGGCGACGGCTTCACCACCTGCACCGCCGCGAACCCGTGGCTGCGGCAGCCACCGGCGACCGTCGAGGCGCTCGTCGCCTCGATCCGGGCCGGCGGGCTCACGGTGCTCAACTGGGGGCCGATGTCGGAGATCGCAGGTGCGGTGTGTTGGCTGGAGCACCACGCGCCGGCCGACCTGGCCAAGGTCCGGATCATCAGCCACTGGACGGACCCCAGCCCCGGCTACCCGAGCCGCGGACAGGCGTACAACTGCGCGAAGGACCAATCCGCCTGCGACTACCTGCACCAGGCTGCCCGACGCGCCGCCAACCGGATCTCGCTGGTGGAACTCGGCGGCTCGGGCCAGCGATTCGTCGACGAGGCCAACGACCGGTGCGCCGCGGACACCAGCGTCCCGAACAACGGGCTGGGTGCCCTGCTCAACGTCACCAAGGACACCGGCACCCCGGACATGTCCGACGGGGCGACGTTCCTGCTGCTGGTGACCGGCGGCCTGGAGAGCTACGTCGACGACGGGACCGACGACGCGAACTTCACCAAGGGCTTCCAGCAGCTCTGTGTGGCGGCGCCGGCCATCTTCGACCATCTGCGCACCCATCTGAACTGAGCCGTTCGGCGGGCGGGCCGGCGCTCCCGGCCGGTCCCCCCGTCGTGCGGGCTCGCGCGACACGCCGAGCCTCGGTCGACCCGGGCGGGGCGTGGCACAGGATCAGGCGGCGGGTGTGGCACGGGACACGGCGTCGCCGACGCGGTCGACGGCGTCGGTGAGCGCCGGGGCCGCCGCCGCTGACACCCCGCCGTCGCGGATCTCGTCGGCGAGGCTCCGGCGCAGGTCAGACATCAGCTGGGCCAGGTTGTCCGCCCGGGCGTTCTGGTTGTTCACCACGTTCACCACCTGAGCGTCGATCTTCTGCGCCGCGCCGGAGGTCACGGTGCCCTCGGCGAGATCCCGGCGGAGCAACTCACGAAGCTCGGCCGCCGCGACGGCGAGAGACACGGTCGGACTGGCGGACGGTCCCGTCGTGGCGGAGGCGGGCCCACCGGTCGAGGGCGCGGATGAGCGGATCGCGCTCGGCACACGGGTCGGCTTGTTGCTCCGTGATGGTCCGGGCGTCGTGACCGGCCGCGTCGACCGGACCAGGGGCGGCCAGGAGAGCTCAGGCGCGGGCAGTTGGGCCTCGGGCGGCGGCGTCGGCGAGCGAGTGAGCGCGACGATGGTCACGGCGGCGGCCAGAGCGCCCGCGACCACCGTGGCCACCCCGGCGATCACCGGTCCTCGCCCACGCCGGTCTGCCGCCGGTTCGAGCACCGCGGTCACCACCCGGCCGGCCGGCGCGG
The DNA here is from genome assembly GCF_902825405.1 of Micromonospora maritima. Classification (GTDB taxonomy): domain Bacteria; phylum Actinomycetota; class Actinomycetes; order Mycobacteriales; family Micromonosporaceae; genus Micromonospora; species Micromonospora maritima. The sequence continues at coordinate 19,313 of NZ_CADEAU010000008.1, forward strand.
TCGCCGGTGCAGGCGTCCGGGGCGGCTGGTGTCCGGCGGACATCGGATCGGTGACCGCGTCCAGCTCGGCGGCGACCTCCGCTGCGGACGGGCGCCGGCTCGGCTCCCGCCCCAGACACCTGTCGCACAGCCGCACCACCTCGGCGGGGACTGCGGCGGGCATGCGGATGGCATCGTCCGGTGGTCTGCCGGTGAGCATCTCGACCAGCAGCGCGCCGAGGGAATAGACGTCTGCCGCCGGATCGGCCGGAGCATCGGCGAGCCGTTCCGGCGCGAGGTACGGGGGAGTGCCGAAGGTCCAGCTCCGCTGCGGGCGGTCCCCGATCCTCGCGGCGATTCCGAAGTCGAGCAGCTTGACCTCGCCGTCGGCCACCATCACGTTGTCCGGGGTGACGTCCCGATGGACGACGCCGTGTGCGTGGACGGCCGCCAGCACCGCGGCCAGCCGCGCGGCGATCCTGACGGCCTGGCGCCACCCGAGCGCCCCGGAGGCCAGGACGTCGAGCAGCGATTCCCCGGCCAGCATCTGCAGGACCAGGAAGGTGGCCGTGGTGCCGTCGGGTGCCACGACCTGTCCGACGTCGTGCACGACCACCACGTCGGGATGCGAGACGGCCGCCATGGTGCGCGCCTCGGTGCGTGCCAGGGCGTCCCGGTCCACCGGCACGTCGCGGTCCGGGCCGGGAAGCTTGACCGCGACAAGACGGTCCAGCTCCACGTCCAAGGCCCGCCAGATGACGGACATGCCGCCCGCGCCGATGCGCTCCACCAGCCGGTAACGGCCGGCGAGCGTCACGCCCGGCGTGGGCCAGCGCTCGGGCGTCGGCCGCTCAGGCCGACCCACGACGGACGAGTTCAGTGGGAAGTACGACGGTGTCACTGGTGGGTCGGTCCTCGATGATGTCGGCCAGCAGCAGTCGGCAGGCGATCCTGCCCAACTGCTCGACCGGTTGACGGACGGTGGTCAGGGCCGGCTGGATCATGGTGGCGACGGGTGCGTCGTCGAACCCGACCAGGGCCACGTCGTCGGGTACGGCGCGGCCGGCACGGCGCAGGGCGTGAAGAGCACCGACCGCCATCGCGTCCGAGGCGACGAAGACCCCGTCGACCGTCGGTGCACGGCTGATCAGCCACTGCATGGCGTGCGTTCCGGAGGCCTGGGTGAAGTCCCCGTAGGCGGTGGCCGCCGGCTCGATCCCGGCCTCCGCCATCGCCTCGCGGTACCCGGCGAGGCGGTCGGCGGCGGCGGGCAGGTCCGGCGGCCCGGCGATCATGGCCACCCGGCGACGTCCGCCGCGCAGCAGGTGCCGCACCGCCGCGCGGGCGCCCCCGCGGTTGTCCACGTCGACGAACGGAATGTCCAGCTCGGCCGGGCGGCCGACACCGCGTACCGGCACCGGGGACGTGGCGACCGCCCGGGCAACCGGATGCTGGTGGTATGCGCTGACCAGGAGGACACCGTCGGCGCCGCCGGTGAGCAGGTAGCGTTCGATCCCGGCCAGGTTGTCCCGTGCCGCCGTCAGGATCGGCATGGGAGAGCCGTGGATCGACAGTTCGGCCTCCGCGCCGGCGGCCAGCCGCGCGAAGAACGGGTCGGCGAACACCCGTGCGGTCGGCTCGCAGATCACCAGGGCCACCACCGGAGGCTTCCGCAGACCCGGGTGCCGGGCGTCCCGCCGTATGTAGCCGAGCTGCGCCATCGCCGCGTACACGCGCTGCCGGACTCCCGTCGTCACGCGGACGGAGCCGGTGAGCACCCGCGACACCGTGGCCGGTGACACCTGGGCCGCGGCGGCGATCTGTTGGACGGTCGGCTGCGCGCGCATCATGCTCCGGCTCGAGGTCGGGTACCGAGCGGTCGGCCGCCGTTCTGTGAACAGGAAGGCGCGTCCGCGGCGCGACGAGCCCGGCTGAGGTCGTTGGAAGCAGGTCTCGTCGCGGGTACCTGCTTCCGAGTGGCGGGGCGTGGCCCGACTGCGCCGGAATCACCGAAGCGTGGCACGGCCGCGAAGGCCTGGCAAGGCCGGCGTGCCGTACGGGCCCGTACCCCGGCCGGCGGTGCCCCGCCGTTCCGGCCGGGGCCGCTGCCGGGAGGTGGCGTCCCGTCCACGGCATCCGCGCCGGTCACCGCCGTCCGGGCATCGACGGCGGTGGCCGGCGTCGGCGCGTCACGGACCGTCGCCGCCGCCTGCGAGCCGCAGGCGGCGACGTGCCGGGACCCGGCCGGGCCGGACGAGGCCGTGAAACGCGTTTCAGGCAGCGGGCGTCGCCGGTCCCGGGACGTCTCCCGCCGGCGGCGCGGGCCGGTCGTGGGGGACGACCCCCGGGGCAGCCGCCGGTCAGCAGGCGAGCGGGTACGCCGACACGGCGACGTCGTCGAACCAGAGGGTGTCGTCGCCACCGCCGTAGCTCTCCCAGCCGAGCCGGAGGTCGGTGAGGTGCGGACGCCAGGTCCGGCCGGTCCACTGCGCGTCGACGTCGGCGGTGGGCACGGCGTCGACGAGCAGGCCCGGCACCTGGGTCCCGTTCACGCTCGTGGACATCGTGCCCCGCTCACCGTCGACGGCGAACGCCACGCAGTTCCACGTGCCGGTCGGCAGCGGAAGGCTCTGCGCCACCCCCGCCGGACTCTGCACGGGCACGGTGGCGTCGTCCGACTCCCGGTTCCACTGCAGCGCACCGCTCTGTCCGCCGAGGCGCAGGTCCTTGCCGCCGTCGGCGTCGTCGCGCAGCGCCGCCAGCGCCACATGGCCGCCGGGCAGCGGCACGCTGTGGCGGACGTAGAACCGGACGTGCCAGGTCCTACCCACGGGGGTGAGATCGGCGACCGGCCGGACGAAGACGTGGTTGCAGTAGCCGGCGCGGCCGTCCACCCGCACGGATCGGGTGCCGGAGTGCGCGACGGCGGTGTCGACGGTGGCCGTACCGGATCCCTGGCAGTGGGGCCGGCTCACGGTCCAGGCGCCGTCGGGCACGGTGCCACCCTGGGCCTCGAAGCCGTCGCAGAACGTCGCGTTTCCGCAGGCGGCATCCGGCGGGCCGCTCGGTGTGGTCGAGGGGGTGGGGCTGACGGGCGGGACCGAGGGGGTGGGAGTGCCCGCGCCAGCCGGGTCCGCGCACGCGACCGCCGGTGCCTTGCTGTCCGGTTGACCGGTGCCCAGCAGCCCGATGATCGTGGACCCGGCCGGCGTCACGTTGCCGTTGAAGGTGGCGTTGGTGGCGGCCACCGTCGACCCGTCCTGGGTCACGGTGGCGTTCCACCCCTGGCTGACCTGCTCACCGTTGTCGTAGGACCACACGAGCCGCCAACCGGTCAGCGGGACGGTGCCGGTGTTGGTCACCTGGATGTCGGCCTGGAAACCGCCGGACCACTGGTTGACGATCCGGTAGGTCGCGGCACACGAGGCGGCCGCCGCGCCGGCGGCCGCGGGGGAGAACAGCACGGGGAGCGCCGCGGTGGTGACCAGGACCGCGGCGATGGTTGCGGTCGGTGCCGACCGTATGGTCGGCAGCCGGAGGGGACGGGTCATCGGTGCTCCTGCGGTGGTGGGGGTGCGGTCCACGTCGGGGACGTGGACCGCACCGGTGGTGGGGCGGGTACGGCTGGGCTCAGCCGCAGGTCACGTCACTGAAGGTGGGAGCGGTGGTGCCGCTGCCGAGCAGTCCGGCGGTGGTCGAGGCGCCCGGTGCCAGGACCCGGTTCCAGCTCGCCGCGTGGATCATGGCGGTGGTGCCGCTCTGCATCGGAGTGCCGTTCCAGACCTGATCGAGCCGTACTCCGGTCGGGAACGTCCAGCTGGCGTACCAGTTGGTCATGGTCGTCGTGCCGGTGTTGGTGATGGTCAGGGTGGCCTGGAAGCCGCCGCTCCAACTGTTGTCGGTGCGCAGGCTCGCCCGGCAGGCCACGGCCGGTGGGGCGGTGGGGGAGGTGCTGGGCGTGGGCGTGGGCCCGGTCGGCGTCGGGGTCGGGGTCGGGGTCGGGCCACCAGGTCCGCTGAAGTCGACGTCGGAGCAGCCGTAGAACGTTTCCTGGCTGTCGGTCCGCGACCAGACCGAGTAGATGACGTGTCGGCCGGAGCGGTGTGGCAGCTGGCCGCTGAAGCGGTAGGCGCCGTCGCTGACCGGGGGCTGCGGATCTGCCGTCAGGAACGGCTGCGCCTCCAGATCGTCCCAGGTGAGCGGCTTGGTGGGGTCGTAGCCGTCCTTGGTGATGTACAGCCGGATTCCACCGGGGTGCGGCACCCAGGCGCCGTAGGAGAAGTCGTACGTGCCATCGGCCCGCACCGAGGTGGCCGGCCAGTCCGCCCGGGGAGCGTCGTACGCGGCGTACTTCGGGTTGCCGCCGCTGCACAGTTGGCCGTCCGGAATGTAGCCACGGGTGCGACCGCCGCCGTCGGAGCGCAGGACGCCGTACCAGTCGTAGAGCGGCTGGGTGCCGCCGGCGGCCACGGCGGCCTGGCAGGCCGGGTTCTCGGGCACGATCTCGCCGCTGCCGACGATGCCGTCGGTGTAGCAGGCGTACGTTCGGCTGGCCGGGGCCTGGAGCGCGCCGTGCGCCTGTGCCGGCCGGGGCGTGGACAGGACCGTCACGACGCCGGCCGTGAGGGCCAGGACGCCGAAGGCGGCCAGCACACGCCGGGTAGGTGCTGCCGACAGTTGCATGTTTCCTCCTCGCGGCCCCGCTTCCGGGACCGCCTTCGCCGACCGAGGCCGGCCGGTGTTTCCGCAGACGAGTGAGTCCGGTGGCGGCGCGGTGGCCCAGGCCGCGGTCGCCCATTCCGGCGAGCGGCGGGGTGCCCGGCCACCCGGCTCGCTCCGATCGCAGCCGCCGCTCGGTGCCAGAAGCCAACATCCCGCACGTCTCGGGTACCAGCCCGTGGCCAGCTATTCGGCGACGACCTGCGGCTTTGTGTGAAACGCGTTTCAGCGATCGGGCCGGTGACCACCGGGTCGGTCCGAGGCCATGCGGCAGACGTCGTCGCAGGTGACCGGGGTTTCGGGCGGATCCGGCGCAGGGGTTCGGTGCGGGGGTCGCGTCATCCGGCTGGACGGCAGTGGTTCTCGGGCTGCTTATGCTCGCCGATGGAAGCGCTCCCATTCGCATCATCACCACACCACCACCGTCGAAGGACAGAACATGTCTGTGAAGAGATCCGTGCGCGGCGTCGCGCTGGCGGCCTGCGTGGTCGTCGGGCTGTCGACGCCGGCGACCGCCACGGCGGCCCCGCCACCCCGAGCGGCGTTGCCGCCGGCGGCCGACAGCGCGGCACCCGCCGCGGACTGGCTGCACACCGAGGGCAACAAGATCGTCGACGAGGCGGGCAACCAGGTCTGGCTCACCGGGGTCAACTGGTTCGGCTTCAACGCCACCGAGCGGGTCTTCCACGGCCTGTGGGGCGGCAACCTCGAGACCATCACCCGGCAGATGGCCGAACGCGGCATCAACACCGTTCGGGTCCCGATCTCCACCCAGCTGCTGTTGGAGTGGAAGGCCGGGCAGACGGTCATGCCCAACGTCAACCTGGCGGCCAACCCGGAACTGGCCGGGATGAACAATCTGCAGATCTTCGACCACTGGCTCGACCTGTGCGAGAAGTACGGCCTCAAGGTCGTGCTCGACGTGCACAGCGCCGAGGCCGACAACGCCGGCCACGTCTATCCGGTCTGGTACAAGGGCACGGTCACTCCCGAGCAGTTCTACCAGGGCTGGGAGTGGGTCACCGCGCGGTACGAGGAAAACGACACCATCGTCGCGATGGACATCAAGAACGAGCCGCACGGCCAGCCGGGCGAGTCCCCCCGGGCGAAGTGGGACGGCAGCACGGACGCCGACAACTGGAAGAACGCCTGCCAGACGGCCGGTCGACGGATCCTCGCGATCAACCCCAAGGTTCTGATCATGTGCGAGGGGATCGAGGCGTACCCCCGGCCGGGCAAGAGCTGGGACTCGCCGAAGACAAACCCCGACCTGAGCCCGAACTACTACAACAACTGGTGGGGCGGCAACCTGCGCGGCGCGAAGGACTTCCCGGTCGACCTCGGCGCCAACCAGGACCAGCTGGTGTACTCCCCGCACGACTACGGACCGCTTGTCTACGAGCAGCCCTGGTTCCAGGGCGCGTTCGACAAGACCACGCTGACCGACGACGTGTGGCGCCCGAACTGGCTCTACCTGCACGAGGGCAACACCGCGCCCCTGCTGATCGGTGAGTGGGGCGGACGCCTCGGCCAGGACGCCCGGCAGGACAAGTGGCTCAAGGCGCTGCGCGACCTGATCGGCGAGTACAAGCTGCACCACACCTTCTGGTGCCTGAACCCCAATTCGGGCGACACCGGCGGGCTGCTGCTCGACGACTGGAAGACCTGGGACGAGACGAAGTACAACCAGATCCTCAAGCCGGTGCTCTGGCAGCACAACGGCAAGTTCGTCAGCCTGGACCACCAGGTCCGCCTGGGCGGCAACACCGCCACCAGCGGCATCAGTCTCACCGAACGCTACGCCGGTGGCAGCGAGGACGACACCGTCGCGCCGACCGCTCCGGGCCGGCCCGCCGCCAGCGCGGTCACCGCCAACGCCGCCACCCTGACCTGGGCCGCCTCCACCGACAACGTCGGAGTCACGTCGTACGAGGTGTTGCGCGCCGTGGGCACCGCGCCCGCGACGGTGGTCGGCACCGTCTCCGGCACCAGCTACCGGGCCGGGAACCTCAGCGGCGACACGACGTACACCTTCACCGTGCGGGCCCGCGACGCCGCCGGCAACGTGTCGGCGCTGTCGCCGGCCGCGACCGTCACCACCCCGGCCGGCGGTAGCGGTGAGGGCGGGTGTGCCGCGACATACCAGGTGACCAACGCCTGGCAGGGCGGCTTCCAGGGCGAGATCCAGGTGAAGAACACCGGCACCGCACAGATCAACAGCTGGACGGTGACCTGGACCAACCCGACGGGCACCGCCATCTCCTCGGTCTGGAACGGCAAGCTGAGCACCACCGGTGGCAAGAACACGGTCAGCAACGAGCCGTACAACGGCAAGGTGGCCGCGCAGGCCAGCACCAGCTTCGGCTTCACGGGCACCGGTGCCGGGTCCGCACCGTCCGACCTCAGCTGCGCCGCGTCATGACCGGCCCGCTGCGGCGCGACGGCGCGGCGGCGCGCACGCGGCAGGCCGTCCCTGCGCCTGCCGCCGGCGTCGACAGCTCACAGTTGACCGCGGAGACCACCGGCCAGAACGTCGTCGGACCGACTCGCGCGGGAGTGGACCCACTGGCCAGACGCCACCGCGGCTTCCGGGTCCACCGATTCCGGTGACTCATCGCCACGGATCAGGACACTCACCTTCACGAAGGACGAGCTGTCTCTGATGCGGGGTCGGCAGAGACATGCCGACCCGATCAGGACGCGGCCCGGCGGGACCCCACCCCGTCGGGCCGCATCCTTCCCCGCTCCGTGCGCAAGATGCTCACCGCACATCTCATTCAGCTGTTCAGGTACGCGGGTTGGCTGCGTAGACTCTGCTCCACCCTTCCCGACCAGCGGCGAAGGCTGCTCCGGTACGCCTCCACCGGAGCGCCAGTGCTGACCCGCGCCGCTCGGATCGGTCAAGGCCCGTGGGTGGGCACCCACGGGCAGGCGGAAAGGTGGGTGCCGTGCGCGGTCCAGCGATGACGGACGTGGCTCGCCTCGCCGGCGTCTCCCACATGACGGTCTCCCGCGTCCTCAACGGGCACCCCACCGTCCGCGAACAGACTCGCCTGCGGGTTCAGGCGGCCATCGCGCAACTCGGCTACCGACCCAATCGGGCAGCCCGAGCGCTGGTCACCGGCCGGTCGCAGATGATCGGAGTGATCGCGCAGAGCACCAGCCTCTACGGTCCGGCATCCCTGCTCACCGAGGTCGAACGGATCGCGGCGCAGGACGGGCTGGCCGTCAGTGTCAGCTGCGTGCCGCGCCCCGACCAGCACTCCATCTCCGAAGCGGTCGACCGGCTTCTCGCGCACCGGGTCGCCGGCATCATCGTCATCGCCCCGATCGAGGTGGCCGACGCGGCCCGGTACCGCCTTCCCCCGGACGTTCCCCTCGTCACCATCGACGGCGACATCCAGCGATCGACGGCCGTGGTCACGATCGACCAGGTGAGCGCTGCCCGCGAGGCCACCCAACACCTGCTCGACGCGGGACATCGCACCGTCTGGCACGTCGCCGGACCACCGGACCGGTTCGGCAGCGCTGCCCGTCAGAAAGGATGGCAGGAGGCACTCGTCGCGGCGGGGGCCGATGTGCCGCCACCGCTGCCGGCCGGCTGGTCCGCGGCGTCCGGATACGAGTGCGCGGAACTGTTGGCCCGGATGCCCGAAGCGACCGCGATCTTCGCCGCCAACGATCATGTCGCTCTCGGCGTACTACGCGCGCTTCAGGAACACGGCAGGCGAGTCCCGGAGGACGTCAGCGTCATCGGCTTCGACGACGTGCCGGAGGCCGCGTACTTCATGCCACCACTGACCACGGTGCGACCACACTTCGACGCGGTCGCGCGAGCCAGTTTCGAGCTCTTGGGCGCGCAGCCCGGATCCGGGGACGGCGGCGTGCGGCAGCGCACCGTCGTGCCCACCCTCATCAGCCGGGCCAGTGTCGCGGCACCGCCGAGCTAGCGGCCGACGCGGTAGGCGGGCCGGCGCCCCTATCGGGTCATGAGCTCACGCCGCCCTGCCGGCGGATCAGGAGGCGCCGAGCTACGCCGGATCCTGCATCGTCACTACGCCGGTCGCGGCGCCCAGTTTGGCGCTCGCACCCCGACGGAGCATCTTCGTCCACATGGCGGAAGACCACGCCACACACGCGTTGCGAACCAGGCCGTGACCGGCGTTCGCCTGGTCACGGCCTTGACGGGTCGCGAACGGAAAGCGTCTGAGCCGTGCCGTCAACCCCTCGCGAAGGTCGTGATCTGGCACTCCTGCTCGAATTCCTCTTGTCTCTGCTCCGGAGGGACCACCACGTTCGGTCGCCCCACCCACCTCATCACTGTCTACGGCGTGGGCTACAAGATGTCCGATGCGACGCGCTGAGGTTCCGCTGCGCCACAGCCTGCTCGTGCGGCTGCTGGCCATCTCGCTGACCGTGGCCGTCTCCGCGATCGTGGCCACCGCGTGGCTCACCTTCCGCACCACCACCCAGGTCATCGAGCGTGAGCAGGGCCAGTCGCTCGCCAACCACGCACAGATCTACGACTCCCTGATCGGCTACGCCGCGACCCACACCAGCTGGGCCGGTGCCGGTTCACTGGTGGCCGACCTGGCCAGGCAGACCGGACGGCGGATCACCCTCACCACCCCCGACCGGACGGTGCTGGCCGACTCCGCGCCCGGGCCGGCACTGAGCGACACCACACCGTCGGCGACGATCGACCCACTGCGGCTGGAAGGCTCACTGAGCGGTCGCCCGCACGGCAGCATCGACCCCAGGGTCATCGGGCCGTACGAGCTGTCGGACAAGGAGGCGACGGTCCTGCTCGAAGCCGCGGAGAAGACGGCGAACTGCCTTCGTGGGAACGGCATGGCGGCGCAGATCTCCGTGCACGCCTCCGGTCGCCCGCACGTCGAGGGACCCGGCGCCGAGCCGTTCCTCGCCGAGTGCACCGAACCCTACCTGCGCTCGGCTATGCCCGGTGAGCAGCGATCGTTGACCGAACTGGCCACCGCCACCAACACGTGCCTCGGCCGACCCCAGACAGCCATCGGCGTAGCGGGTGCCGGCAGCGGAGAGGATCGACACCGCGCGGCCGCTCTCAGTCGGGCCGGCGCCGGCCTGGGTCACTCACCTGCCCTCAGCGCCTTGAGCACGGCCGCCACCTCCGGGCGTGACGCGGCCGGTCGCCGGACCGCAGCCGTGATGCGCCGGGTCAGCGGCGGGTTCAGCGGCCGGGTCACCACCCGGTACCGCGGGTCGACCGCCAGCCGCGGCAGCATGGTGATCGAGCGGCCGTTCTCCACGTGCTGGAGCGCCAGCATGTAGTTGTTGAACCGACAGATCACCACGGGCTCGAACCCGGCCTCCCGGCACAGCCGGGTGGACAGCTCGGACATGTACGAGCCGGCGACGTCGAACGTCCAGCGCTGCTGCGCGCACGCCTCCAGGGCGACCGACTCGGCGCTGGTCAGCGAGTGCCCAGGAGGTAGCACAAGCACGACCGGGTCGGTGGCGAGCGGCACCAGGTCGATCTCCGGGGAGAGCTCGGCGCCGGCGAAGTCGGCCGTCGTGACGATCAGATCGACGTCGCCCCGACGCAGCGCCGGCATGCTCTCGTGCGGCTCCAGTTCCAGCAACACCACGTGCACGTCCGGGTGCCGGGCCGCGAGACGGGCCAGCGCCGGTTCGGCGAGGGCTTGCACGGCACTCTGGAACGCGGCCACGGTAACCGTGCCGGCCGGGTCGTCGGCGAGACGGCGCAGCTCCGCCTCGGCCGCGTCCATGGCCGCGAGGATCTCCCGAGCCCGACCGGCGAGCAACATTCCGGCCGCGGTGAGCCGCACCCGCCGCCCGGTGCGCTCCAGCAGCGCGGTCCGGGTCTCCCGTTCCAGCGTGGTCAGCTGCTGCGACACCGCCGACGGGCTCAGGTTTGCGCGCTGCGCGACGGTCCGGACGGTGCCGTACGCCGCCAGGTCGGCGAGCAGCCGCAGTCGCCACGGATTCAGCGTCACGGCCCCCGACTGTACGGCTCTGCTTAACAGCGACAACGGAAATGTGCGATGGACGTGCCTGTCCGGGCCTGCCTAGCGTCGGTCCATGGCTGATTCGTTCTGGTCCGACGCCGATCGTCACCTGGTCCGCTACATCGGCGCGGGCAGCTTCGTACGGGAGATCATCGACCGTGCCGAGGGCAGTTTCGTCTTCACCGCCGACGGCCGCCGCGTGCTCGACTTCACGTCGGGGCAGATGAGCGCGATCCTCGGCCACTCCCACCCGGCCGTCGTGGCCACGATCCAGCGGCAGGCAGCGACTCTCGACCACCTGTTCAGTGGCATGCTGAGCCGGCCCGTGGTCGAGCTGGCCCGCCGCCTCGCCGGCTCGCTGCCCGCGCCGCTGGACAAGGTTCTGCTGCTCACCACCGGCGCGGAGTCCAACGAGGCGGCGATCCGGATGGCGAAGCTGGTCACCGGCCGGCACGAGATCATCTCGTTTGCCCGGTCGTGGCACGGGATGACGCAGGCTGCGGCGAGCGCCACCTACAGCTCGGGACGCAAGGGGTACGGGCCCGCGGCGCCCGGCAACTTCGCGATCCCCACGCCGAACGCGTACCGGCCCGACTTCACGCTTCCCGGCGGCGAGCTGGACTGGCGGCGTCAGCTGGAGTTCTCGTTCGAGCTGTTCGACGCCCAGTCGGTGGGCAGTCTGGCGGCGTGCGTCGTCGAGCCGATCCTCAGCTCCGGCGGGGTGATCGACCTGCCGCCGGGATACCTCGTGGCGCTGCGCGACAAGGTGCACGAGCGGGGCGGGCTGGTGATCCTCGACGAGGCGCAGACCGGTCTGTGCCGCACCGGCCAGTGGTACGCGTTCCAGCGTGACGGCGTCGTGCCGGACATCCTCACCCTGTCCAAGACGCTCGGCGCCGGCCTCCCGCTGGCCGCGGTGGTGACCAGCCCGGAGATCGAGCACACCGCGCACGAACGCGGTTTCCTCTTCTTCACCACGCACGTCTCGGACCCGCTGGTGGCGGCGGTCGGCAACACGGTCCTGGACGTGCTGGAGGCCGACCGGCTCGACGAACAGGCGGCGCACCTGGGCTCGTACCTGCGGAAGGGTCTTCAGGAGATCAGCCGACGACACCCGGTGGTCGGCGACGTGCGCGGACGCGGTCTGCTGGTCGGGCTCGAACTGGTCAGCGACCGGGAGTCGAAACGACCGGCCGACGCGCTGGGCGCCGCGGTGACCCGGCGTTGCCTGGAGTTGGGCCTGCACATGAACGTGGTGCAGCTGCCGGGCATGGGCGGTGTCTTCCGGATCGCGCCGGCGCTCACCTCCACCCACGCCGAGCTGGACCTGGGCCTGGAGATCCTCGACCGTGCGCTCGCCGACGTGGTGCCGCAGTTCACGCCCTAGGAATCGGAGCTGCCAGCAGGCCCGGCATCGAAGCCGGCAACGACCACGGCCGCCCGATCGGCACGACCGAAGCCGCCCGGATCGCCGCCGTTCCGTCACGGCCGGGTGTGGCGTGGCGTCGCACCGGTGCCGGCCGGCTCCGCGGTGAGTGCCGGTCCGGTCTTTCGGGTACGCCACCAGATGATCGCGGTGATGACGACGACCGCAACGGTGGGGACGAGCTGGTACGGCGTGCCGACTCCGGCTGAGCGGTCCTGCAGTGCGGTGCCGAGGTCCACCCGCAGCGACGCGGCCAGGACGAGGCTGAACGTGTTGAGGACCGCGTGCAGCATGACGGGGATCTCGAGCCCGCCGGTGCGCCAGGTGATGATGGCCAGTCCGGTCCAGAGCACGAAGTACCAGACGATGATGTACGGATCCGTCGCGCCGTGTGCGGCCGTGAACAGTGCGCTGGAGAGCAGGACGCCGGCGATCAGTCCCGCCCGTGGGCTGCGGGTCCAGCTTCCGATCACGCGGAAGATCAGGCCACGCACGCCGTATTCCTCGCCCGCCGACTGGAGCGGGGTGAGGAGGATGGTGGCGAGGAAGATGGCGACGAGGTCGGTCTGCGACCAGGGGGACTCCTCGACGGGCGTGAGGGATCCGAGGGCGTTGACCACCAGCCAGGCGGGACCGAAGATGAGCAGCGACTTGCCGAGCAGGTCGAAGCGGAACCGCGACGTCACGGAGTGCAGGGACGCGCCGGGCACCCCGTAGAGCCACCGCTGGATGAGCATGCTCCAGGGAATGAGCAGGCCGAGGGCGAACATCGAACCGGCGTGGTAGAGCGGCGTGTAGTCGGTGCCGCCCAGGATCGGCGGGGTGTTGCCCATCCGGACGTCGATCGGCGCAAGCGCTCTGCCGATGACCGTCGGAAAGACGACGAGCCCTGCCAGCAGGAGGATGATGGCGAGAACGCCGCGACCGATCCGGCGTTTCTCTCCGGCGAGTACCCGGTGGTACTCGACTGCGGTGGGGACTGACGGCCCGTTGCGGGGCGCGGCCGGAGTGAGCAGCGAGTTCGGCCTGGTCATGGTGGTCATGTTTCCTCCGGTGGATGTGGTTACTTCCCGACCTGGTCGAGCACGCTGTGACGCACGCGGAGCGCCCGCTCGGTGCTGGCCAGGATGGCCCCGACGGCGAGGGCGAAGTTGAGCCAGATCGGTAGGTGCAGGGGCGATTCGAAGGTTCCGACGCGTTCGGCGATCGGAGGGATCCGGGAGATCGGTTCGGCGAGTTGCAGCAGGTTCAGGCCCACGCCGGCGAGGAGGACCAGCACCGACAGGAAGCTGACCGAGCGGCTCAGCGTCGGGTGTTCGCGTTCGAGGCGGGCGCGGCGTCCTTCGGCGGACTTCGGATCCGGAACGAGCCGGTGCTCCGCGCCGGACGTGGTGACGTAGTGGCAGCGCTTGAGCCCGAACGCACTGATCGCCACGTCGATTCTGCCGCCCTCCACGGGGAAGGCCGCCGGGAGCTTGGACTCGGCGTGGTGTCTGCCGTCCAGATACAGGTGCGCTCTCGCCTTGCCGCCGTCCGGATCGGTCCGGCGCGGGATGTCGACGGCATACACCGTCTGCCGACCATCCCCGGCGGGCAGCGGCAGGTAGAACAGAGCCCGGAAGGGCAACTGCCACCAGCGCAGGCGGGTCAACGCCCGCCCGTCTCCGCTCGTGATGCGCTTGGCTGCCCGCCGTTGCCGCCACTCCTCGATCACCTTTTCTCCCTCGCCGTCGACCGCCGTTTCCGCTAACACGCTGTACTAGTAGCCACGCTAGCACGATGTGCTAGTACGCTGTACGAGGAGGTGGCCGATGACACGGGACGACGGCAGTGGCGGCTCGCGGGAACGGATCCTCGCCGCTGCGGCGGCGATGATCGCGGAGGACTTGACCGCGCGGTTGAGCGTGCGCGCGGTCGCGGCGCGGGCCGGGGTGAGCACAGGCTCGCTCAGGTTCCACTTTCCGACCCAGCGCGCGTTGCAGGACGCCGTGCTCGCCAGGATCTCCGACTGGATGTTCCCGGACGACCCGATCCACGACCGGTCGCTACCGGCCCGGGATCGACTGGTCACCTGTCTGCGGCAGGTGCTCGCCCCCGCCGGCGTCGGGGAGCAGGCGCGCACGGCGTGGGGCGCGGCGTACCACACATTCATCGCGCCCGAACCGACCGAGGAGGTACGCGCGGCGTATCGCGCCGTGGAGCGGCAAGGGTGGCGCCGGGTCGAGTACTGGCTGACGGTTCTCGCCGAGGAAGGCGCCCTCCCCAGGGAGGACCACGCGCGCCGAGTGAGATTCCTGCTCACCGTCCTGCAGGGGCTCTCCATCGAACGAGCCCTGCCCGCCGATGACTCGATCCTGAGATCCGAGACCGAAACCCTCTACCTGGCCGTCGACTGCGTCCTCGACGATCCGGCCGCTTAGGGAGGCTGTCCCCGGTCGCACTCCGGCGCGGCGACGCCACAGAGGCAACGCGGGCCCGGCGCGACGAGGCTCAGCGGTCGCCCGACACCTGGTCGGGTCGCCGGTCGCGGCTGGCGAAGCGTTGCAGGATCCGGACGTACAACATGCCCATACATCCGCTGAGTGTGGCGATGATGATCGCCTTGGTGACGGGCCCGTCAGCGACGATGTCCGCCACCACGAACAGCGACACCATGAACGCGACGACGCCGAGCGCGGCGTAGACCCTGTCCTGCGCGTTCTCCCAGCGTCGCATCGTGCGGCTGCCCTGCCGGCCGAGGCTGCGCGTGTCGATGAACAGGGCGATCAACAGAACGGGGACCACCTGCAGCGCGCCTTCGTAGAGGACCATGCTCGTGCCTTTCCGGTGCGTTCGTCGTGATGCGGGGGGACGGGTCGTCGGCCTCGCGCCCCGGTCATCTGTCGGCTGCGGTGAGGCGTCTGGTGCTGCGCCGGAAGCTCCAGACGACGACCAGCGCGGCCAGCACCGTGAGCGGCGTGCCCATGACGATCCGGGCGACGCCCAGCCCGCCGGTGCTGTCGCTCAGGTAGAGCCACTGCTGCACCGCGAACCGCGAACCGAACACCGCCGCCACGGCGAGGGTCGCGACGTCGTGTGCCACGCGTACGGCCGGGTCGGCTCGCCACGCGTGCCCTCCGCCGTGCAGCGCGTTCCAGATGACGCCGGTCAGCGGCCGACGAGCCAGCACCGACCCGACCATGACGACGAACCCGGCCAGCGAGGCCCAGATCCCGATCACGAAGAAGTCCCGCGCGGAGCCGGTCCACGCGACGATCCCGGCGGCCACCACCACGCCGACCAGGCTGCCCACCGCGGACAGGGGACGTTCGCCGCGCAGCAGCCGAACGATGAACAACGCCAGCCCGGTCGCGACCGCGACTCCGACGGCCAGCGGCAGCGGCAGGAACGCGTCCGCCGTCACGAACACGACCACCGGAACGGTCGAGTAGACGAACCCGGCCACACCGCCCATCTGGTCCAGTAGGGAGGACCGGGCGCCGTCGTCGGGCCGGATGGGCCCGTGGTGCCGCTCCGGCAGCCCGCCTGGTTCGACCTCGTTCAGCATCGACCCATTAGCCGGTGTGCCCCAACGGCACACTCAAGCCCGGCCGACGCGGTGTGTCGAACCTCACCGGCGGACGACCGGCCGGTCCAGCGGCCGTCGCTGGTGCCGTACAGCAGGCGTCGGCAAACAAGGGAGCGGAGTCTCTCCGCACGTCACCGACCAGATCACACCGGCCGGGGTTGAGTGTGCCGCCACGGCCGGGTGTCTCGCCGAGGGCGCACGCCTCTGGGACGACTCGACTCGGAGATCCCGATGGCCGTGTTCGGCTCCGGTCCACCCGTGGGCGGTCCACCCCGCCTGCTTCCCGGCGCACCGGCGCTCGCGTCGGCGTCGCCCTTGGGGGGCGACTGTCGCGCTCGTCCTGTCGGCCGCCTGTGCCGGCATCCCGACCTCGGCGGAGTCCGCGCCGCAGCCGTCCGCCACGGGACTGAAGGCGTACTGGGGGCAGAAGATGTCGTTCGGCTCGTGCGCGGGCTACGGCAGCACCCGGGGAAGAAGAAGCAACACGGCATCCGTACGTTCTGTCGGGCGGCCGTACCTCCGGACGCCCGGTGGTTCTGCCGCCGCACGGCTACCCGCGGACGGAGGCCGGCAGGTTCGCATGCAGCTTCGACGCGTACGCGGGCCTTCGGCGCCGATTGGCGGACGTGCCGAGGGTGACCCGCTACGCGATCTGCCTCCAGTGCTACGGCTCCCAGTCCAGGCCGGCGATGGGTACGGCGGGGCGGGTGGCGGCGCTGGTCGTCCATGACGGTGGGCATCTAGGCTGCACAGGTGGTCCGGGATGAACTGCTGCGGCTGCGAGCGAGGGCGGAGACCGAGGCGGCGGCGCTGGCGAAGGATCTGGAGGCGCTGTTCCTGGCATCGCGGGATTCGAATGCCGACGACGAGCACGACCCGGAGGGCGCCACCATCGGCTTCGAGCGCGCCCAGTTGACCGCGCTGCTGGCCGGGGCGCGGGCGCGGATCGCCGACCTTGACGACGCGCTGCGTCGGGTGGACGCGGGGACCTACGGCGTCTGCGAGCGATGCGGGCAGCCGATCGGCGATGATCGGCTCGCCGCGCGTCCGTTCGCCCGCTTCTGCATGGCGTGCGCGTAGGGCAACCAGCGGTTCACCAGTGCCAGTGAACCGTCCACGCGGGCCTCGACCAGACGCGCTCAACTGCCGCGAGCCGCGCTGGTCGTCGGCTACGCGTCTCCGTGGGGGAGGTGGCAGGGGGCGGCGACGCGTTGACGAAGGTGCCGGGGCACCTGATCGGTATCGAGCCACGGTGGGCACGAGGACTACAGCCCTTGCGGCCGGCCCGGGGATGCTGCCCGGCCTACAGGAAGCGCTCAGGGTCGAAGCTGTCGAGGTCGATGATGCGAACCCGAGGAAGGACGTTGGTGAAGCAGCCGGCATCCTCCTCGATGTCGAAGACGTGCAGGCCCGGCAGGTCGGCGAAGCCGGCGTTGAGGAACTCCTTGAATCCGACGACCGCGACCTGGTGGTCACCTCGTAGAAGCTCGTCGACTTGTGGCAGGAAGTCGCCGTCGTGGCTGGCGAGCATCACGTTGCCGGGACGCCGGGTGATGGCCTCCAATGTTCGCTGGATGCCGATGTCCACCACCTTCTGATCCGATGATCCGGCCAGCGGGATGGGCCGGTACTCCAAGCTCAGAAGGGCCCGGACGAAGGGCATCGGCAGACCGCCGCCCGAGGCGTTGAGGAAGAACAGCGCCTTCACCGGCTGCTGCCAGGTCTCCCGCGCGAAGTCCCGCAGACGCTCCCACCGGGGTCGCTCCGCCGGGGCCGGCCGGCGCTCCAGGACACTGTTGCCGAGAGTGGCATCGATGTTCTCCCCGTCCACGATGAGGTACGTGACGGGTGCGGTGGTGCCGGGCATAGGCGTGCCTCTCGAGTCGAGCAGCGAGCGCGGACCGGACGAGCCCGGACGCGTGTGACGTGCCGGAGGAAGCCCCGCTCATGGTCAAGGGTATGGCCTGCCGGCCCTGCCGGCAGACAGCATCCGACTCTCCTCCGGCGCCCCGGGGTGGGCCGGTGTCCACCACCGCTGGTGTCGCACGGCAGGTATAACCCTCTGTCCTGCTTCGGCGTCCCGACTCGACAGGTACTTCGCGCGGATGATGCATGCACATTTGTCTCTGAGCGGGTTGCTTCTGGCTCATCTGGGCGAAGTTTCGTCTGCTGCGTTCAAAAGATATCGACGGGATTCTAAAAGTCTTCTAGGGTCGTGGTGCGTCGCGGCATCAGGGCTGGTCGATCTTCTGCCTCGCCGACCAGCACCGAGCCGGACCTCGGCGGTCAGCTCCTCCGCAACGGGCCGCCGCCTCCGTCCCCCAGCACTGGAGGAACCATGGCCACACGACGGCTGCGCCGACTCCGCAGCTCGGTCCTGGCAATGCTCACCCTCACCGCCACCGTCCTCGGGGCCGCCCCGGCCCACGCCGCGCCGGCCCAGGAGCCGGGCGTGACGCTGCGCGTCTTCGACGTGCAGGTGCCACTGAACGAGATCTGCACCCTCAAATCCGGGCAGACGCCGAACGTCGACAAGCTGATGTCCACCGTCAACTGGACCTCGACCGCCGACTTCGGCTTCGACGACTACTTCGTCTCCCAGGTGC
This sequence comes from Micromonospora maritima, assembly GCF_902825405.1. Taxonomy (GTDB): domain Bacteria; phylum Actinomycetota; class Actinomycetes; order Mycobacteriales; family Micromonosporaceae; genus Micromonospora; species Micromonospora maritima. Next base: position 37,619 of record NZ_CADEAU010000008.1, read on the forward strand.
TCGGCAACCTCACCGTCACCCAGGCCGGCAGCTACACGTTCCGGCTGACCAGCGACGACGGCTCCCGACTGACGATCGACGACGCGGTCGTCATCGACCACGACGGGTTGCACGGCGCCACCCCGCCCAAGGAGGGCACGCGCACGCTCACCGCCGGGCTGCACCCACTGCGCATCGACCACTTCGAGCGCACCGGTGGGCAGCAGATCACCCTGGAGTGGAAGACGCCGGGCTCGTCGACCTTCGCCGTCGTGCCGAACTCGGCGCTGAGCACCGACGCCGGCGTCGTCCGGGTGACCGCGCCGGGCAAGAAGGAGTGCGAGGGTGTCACCGACTCCCCGGGCGACGGACTGCCGCTGACCGGGGTCCATCCCGGCTACACCCTGACCAACCTGCGGCCGAACGGCTTCCAGCCCAAGGTCACCGGGATGGACTGGCTGCCCGACGGCCGTCTGGTGATCTCCACCTGGGGCGGCAGCGACCAGTCCGGCAGCTCCCAGGACGGCGAGGTCCACATTCTCGGCAACACCGGCGGGTCCACCGGCCCGGGCAGCGTCACCACCAAGAAGATCGCCGGCGCCCTCAAGGAACCGATGGGGCTCAAGGTCGTCGACGGGGTGGTCTACGTGTCCGAGAAACAACGGCTGACCAAGCTCGTCGACACGAACGGGGACGAGGTCGCCGACCGCCTCGACACGGTCGCCACCTGGCCGTACGGGGGCAACTTCCACGAGTTCGCCTTCGGCCTGCTCTACGACGCCGGCTTCTTCTACCTGAACCTGTCGGTGTCGATCAACTACGGCGGCGCGACGACCAACCCGCAACCGGCCCCCAACCGCGGCACCACCATCAAGGTCAACAAGGACACCGGGGCGGTCACCTACGTCGCCGGCGGCCTGAGGACGCCGCACGGCATCGGCTGGGGCCCGGAGAACGGCATCTTCGTCACCGACAACCAGGGCGGATGGCTGCCCTCGTCGAAGCTGCTGCACGTCAAGCAGGGCCGGTTCTTCAACCACTACATGAACCCGGCCGGCCCGTTCGACACCAACCCGGTCACCGCGCCGGTGCTCTGGATGCCGCAGAACGAGATCGCCAACTCCCCGAGCACCCCGCTGTACCTGAGGTCCGGAGCCTTCGCCGGGCAGTTCGTCATCGGTGACGTCACCTACGGCGGCCTCCAGCGCGCGTACGTCGAGAAGGTCGACGGCGAGTACCAGGGCGCCCTGTTCCGGCTCACCCAGGGCCTGGAGGCGGGGGTCTCGGAGGTCAACCTCGGACCGGACGGCGCGATCTACGTCGGTGGCCTCGGCGCCGGGGGCAACTGGGGGCAGAGCGGCAAGCTCTCGTACAGCCTGCAGAAGCTGACCCCGAACGGCACCAGCGTCTTCGACATCCTGGCCATGCGCGCCACCACCACCGGTTTCGAGCTGGAGTACACCCAGCCGCTCTCGGCCGACACGGCGGCGGACCTGGCCGCGCACTACAAGGTCAAGCAGTGGCGCTACCAGCCGACCGCCAGCTACGGCGGCCCGAAGATCGACGAGGAGACGCTCCCGGTCACCTCGGCCACCCTGTCCGCCGACCGCAAGAAGGTCAGCCTGACCATGAGCGGTCGCAAGGCCGGGCACGTGGTCTACGTCCGCTCGCCCCGCCCGTTCACCTCCGACAGCGGCCAGTCGCTGTGGAGCACCGAGGCGTGGTACACGCTCAACGCCATTCCCGGCGCCACCCCGCCGCCGACCGGTGGGAGCAACCTGGCGCTCGGCAAGCCGGCCACGGCGGACAGCTCCTGCGCCACGACCGAGGGCCCGGAGAAGGCGGTCAACGGCTCCGTCACCGGCGGCAACACCGACAAGTGGTGCTCGAAGGGCGCCACGAAGTACCTCCAGGTCGACCTCGGGTCCAGCACCGACGTCAACCGGTTCGTGGTCAGGCACGCCGGCGCCGGTGGCGAGAACACCGCCTGGAACACGAAGGACTTCACCATCGCCACCAGCGCCGACGGTGCGAACTGGACGACCCGCGCCACGGTGACCGGCAACACCGCCAGCACCACCACGCACGACGTCGCCGCGGTGGCCGCCCGCTACGTACGCCTGTCCGTCACGGCGCCGACGAGCACCACCGACCCGGCGGCCCGGATCTACGAGTTCGAGGTCTACGGGCCGAGCGGGTCCGGCGGCGCCATCACCGGCATCGCCGGCAAGTGCCTGGACGTCAGCAACGCGGGCACCGCCGACGGCACGAAGGTCCAGCTCTGGACCTGCAACGGCACCAACGCCCAGAGGTGGAGCCGGGTCGGTGAGACCTACCGGGCGCTGGGCAAGTGCCTGGACGTCTCCAACGGCGGCACCGCGAACGGCACCAGGGTGCAGCTCTGGACCTGCAACGGCACCGGCTCCCAGGTCTGGCGACCGCAGACCAACGGCTCCGTCCTCAATCCCCAGTCCGGCAAGGTCCTGGAGGCCGCCGACGGGAGCACCGCCGACGGCACCCAGGCCCAGATCTGGGCGTACGACGGCGGCGACAACCAGCGGTGGTCGGTCGAGGGGAGCACGGCCGCCCGCGTCACGCTCCTCGACGGTGACGACCTGGACGCGTGGCAGACCACCGGCGGTGGGGCGGCGACCTGGCCGCTGGCGAACGGCTCGGCGGAGGTCGCCGGTGGCGACATCCGGACCCGGCAGACCTTCGGCGACTTCCGGCTGCACGTCGAGTGGTACGAGCCGACGTACCCGGCGGACGTCACCGGCCAGCAGCGCGGCAACAGCGGCATCTACCTCCAGGACCGGTACGAACTCCAGGTCCTCGACTCCTTCGGTGACAGCTCGCTGGACAACACCGAAGCCGGCTCGATCTACGGCCGGAAGGCGGCCGACAGCAACGCCGCGACCGCACCGGAGACGTGGCAGACCTACGACGTCGTCTTCCGCGCCGCCCGCTTCGACGGCGCCACCAAGACGGAGAACGCCCGGGTGACGGTCCGCTGGAACGGGGTCCTGGTGCACGACGACGTGCCGATCTCCGGCCCGACGGGCGGTGGGGCCGCCGAGAGCGCGGCGGGTGGCCCGATCCGCCTCCAGGATCACGGTGATCCCGGTGCCAACGTCCGCTACCGCACCATCTGGATCGAACCGCTGACCTGATCCGACGCGGTGCGGGCGGGACGGCGGCGAGCGGGATCCTCCGGCTCGCCGCCGTCCCGCCGTCGCACGGCGTGCCGCGGGGCGTCGGTGTCGAGGGTGCCTCCGCCGTCCTGGTGACACCGACTTCACCAGACCGGTTGGCATGGTGACCCGGGCTGATCGACGAGGGACACCGGGCGCTCGGGCTGTACGACGCGCCACCTGACCGGGGGTGCGTCGCATGCTGCCCGACGGCGTCGACGTGTTGCCGCCCGCAGGTCGACTGCCGTGTCGCCCGGTGCCGGATCGAGCTGGTGGTCGGACCGAGCGGGTGGATGCACCGGATGGTGGCCCATCGCGGCGGCGGAGAAACAGGTGACAGCATGTCGGAAACGTTATCCGTGAGGCCTTCCATAACCGCGCGAACATAACGGCCGGTCAGCGACGTGAGTCGGTTAAGTGTGTCGTAAGGATTGTCGCTCCGGTGCCGGATCCGGCTGCGGTCGGCAGTTTTCCCGCTAATCTTCCGCAGTCCGGTCCGGCGATTTCCGGAACCGGCGGGAAACTGCTTCACCACGGAGAGGCGAAGGATCCAGATGTCAGATCGTTCGGATGCCCGCTCGCGGCCTACGCCCGCCCTGCGCGGCCTCGTCGCCGGCAGTGCGGTGCTGCTCGCCCTGACTACGGCGCTGACCGGGTGCAGGGCGCAGAACGGGGCGGGTGACCGCCCGGTCGCCGGCCCCGCCGCTGCCGCGTCGGCCGGCGCCCC
>NZ_CADEAU010000009.1 GCF_902825405.1 Micromonospora maritima
CGGGGGCCGGTGCCGGCGCGGGGGCCGGGGCGGGCGGGGTGCTCGGCGCCGGGGGCTCACCGGTCGGCTGCGAACCACCCATGACGGGCCAGATCGCGGTACCGCGCTTGGTGAGGCCGAGGGCCCGCAGCGGCTCGCCCGTGCGCGGGTGAGTCAGGTGCGGGTGAACCGGCAGGTCGGACTGAAACAGCATGATCTCCCCATGTCGGGTTGGTCGGATAAGCGCCCATGCCGGGCATGAAAAAACCCGCCTCGAAGGGCGGGTGGTCTGTGGAAGCGAGCTGCTCAGCGGCCCTGCCGGCCGCTCGCGTTGATGTCGCGCAGGAGCCGCGTCAGCCGGGTGGGGTTGGTCGCGGTCGCGGGCGTGAAGGTCCACTGGACTCGCCGCGCGGCCTGGTGCTCGTCGAGGCGCTTGGTGATCAGCTCGTCGAGCGTCTCGACCACCTCGGCCACCAGCTCAGCGCTCGCCTTCTCGCCGTCCTCGATGTCGATCGGGACGTTGGAGATGAGGCCGCCGCCGGCGCCGGCGCGCCGGGCGAACTTGTCGAACTTCTCGCTGACTTCGGGGTTGCCGGCCACGGGGCAGCTGTCGAGCACCAGGATGAAGTGGTTGTGCATCGCGCCGTCGACCAGCTGGTCGGGCAGGTTCATGATTCGAAGACGCATGGCGGGCTCCAAGCCGGGGATGCGTGGGGATGTAGAAGGGCCAGCCGGCGCGCATCCCCTCGCGCCGGCTGGCCCTGGTCTCGGTGGTGCGGCTACAGCTGGACGGTCTCGGGGCGCAGCTGGGCGCGGACCTCGTCGACGAGCTTCTCCGCGTAGGTGATGGCGCCGGCAAGGTTCGTCTCGCCCGCGAGGTAGCGCTGCCGCAGCTCGGCGACGTGCCGCTCCAGGCCCGGGATGCGTTCCTGCGGCGTCAGCGTGCGGTACTTGCCGCGCTTACGCTCCAGCTGCGCGACCCTCGCGCCGCGCCGGCGGGATCGTCCGCCGTCCCTGCGTAGCGACTCCGGGGCTTCGGCGACGATCGGGCCCAGCTCGCCGTCCTCGGTGATGACCACCCGGACGTACTTCAGGGCGCCGAACTGCCGCTTGCCACCACCGGTGCTTCCGGCGGCCCTGTAGAGCCGCGCCAGGTCCTCTTCGTTGAGCTGCAGGCCCGGGTCGGCGGTGCGCCGCACCGGCAGGACCGCGCAGTGGCAGTTGGCGTGGATCTCCTTGAGGTGCTCGCGGTGGTAGATCCGGTCCGCGGCCACCACGCACAGGCCGCAGGAGGTGCCCGACTTGCTCAGCTCCGGCCGCAGGATCCGGCGGTAGCCGATGATCTCCCGGTCGTCGACCTGCCGGAACACCTCGTACTCCTGCTCGCGGCCAGCGAGGGAGACGTCCATCTGGGCGATCGTCGCGGCGCGATCCAGGGCGGCCTTCTTGGCCTGCGCCTTCGGCTCCCCCCGCGACACCCGGTAGCGGTACTCCGCGGCGACCCGGGAGTAGACCTCCACCATGTCGGCGGGCTCGGCGTCGGCCAGCTCGGGCTCCGGGTACCGCTCGCGCAGTACCGGCTCCCGGGGGCGCTCGACGCGCTTGACGTCCTGGTCCTCATCGAAAGCGGGGTCTTCCCAGGCGCCGTCGTCCCAGGCTGCCTCGTCGTCCCAGTCGGCGTCGTCGTCGAACGGGTAGTCGTCGTCGAAGAAGTCGACCAGGTGCATCTCCCCGGAGGGGATGACCTCCAGGTCGTCCAGGTCGTCGATGACGTCGGCCAGTTCGTCGGTCAGCTCGCGGCGCAGGCGGGTCACGTCCACCGGGCCGATCGGCCGGTGCGTCGTGCCGGTCATGGTGCTCAGCGCCCGCGCCAGGTAGGCGTCGGTCACCTCGGCCATGCGCCGCTGCGCCGGCTGCACCACCCGCAGCGCGTCCAGCGCCGCCACGGTGATCAGGCCGGTGTCGTACCAGTTGGCCAGCGCCCGAAACGGGGCCTGTGCGCCGGCGACCGCGAGCTGGGTCAGCTGCTCGCGGATCGCCGTGTACGTCTGCACCAGCGCGTAGATCTGCGCCAGCTCGCCAGCAGTGAGCTGGCCCTGCGCGTCCGGCACCGCTCCACCCCCGAGAAAGTCCCCCGGCGCGTTGCACGCCCGACGCCGCGGCGGCACTCAACTGGTATGAGCGAACTCAATGCGGCCGAGACCCTGATGCGCCTTGCCCTGTTCACCGACAGCCCGGCCGTGATGGCCTTCGCGCTACGCCGGATGCAGGTCCTCAACCTCGATCCGGTGCAGACGCTGAACCTGATGGTCGACATCTCGGAGCTTTCCGCCGGCGACGGCGTCGACGAGGCGCTGCGCGACCTCCTCGACCGTGGGTAGGTCAGCCGGCCCGCGCAGTCCGCGCCGGCCGAGCGGTCGCCGGCGTGGGCGTCGGCAGACCCTGCGCCGGAGTGGCGAGGGGGTCCGCCGGCGTCGGCACCTGAGGCACCTGCGCCGAAGCGGCCGGCACGTCCTGCTGCGGGCGCGGCGGCCGGGAGCCCGGCGGGCCCTGCGGCGCCAGATCGCTGCCCACCAGCTGCGCGGCCTGCGCGGCCAGCTGAGCCTCGAAGAGCATCTCGTCGGCCCGCTCGGTCTGCATGCGGTCGATGTCGGCCATCGGGAACTCCCAGATCTTCGACATCCGGGTGCGCCACGGGATGTCCGTGGCCTTCGTGGAGGCGTCGGCGCGCTCGGCCAGCGACAGGCGCATCGGGGAGCGCCACATCACTTCCAGCTTGGCCAGGTCCGCGCGCTCGCGCATGCCCAGCACCTCGAAGGCCAGGCTCATCACCCACGCCCACGGGTGCGAGGTGCGGGTGATCCGGTCCTCGCACTTGAACACCAGGTCCTCGCGCTGCGCGCTCGCGCCCTCGGCCGACTGGTTCTGCCCGCTCGGCATGAACTGCGACATCGGGGTCTTGCTGACCGCGCTGAGGGTCTGGATGTCGTCCTTGGCCTCCTGCAGGATGCCGCTGAGGTCGACCTGGCCGGACTCCCAGATGTCCGCCGTGGCGGGAAGCAGCCACAGCGCCGCCGGGTCCATGGAGAACACGCCGGTGTAGTCGATGGGCTGGCCGGCCTTCGGGTGCCCCGCCGGATACTTGTCCGGCACACCCTTGATCGCGCGCTGCTTGTACGCCTGCAGGGTGCTGATCGTCATCCGGTGCAGGACGACGTTGTTGATCCGGTTGAGGAGATCGATGTGCTCCTCGAACTCGCCCCGGCCGTCCTCGTTGACGAACCGCACCACCGGCATCCGGGAGTGCGGCAGGGCCTGGCCGCTGGCGCCGCCGCGCTCGGTGTCCCACTCCCAGCTGCGCGGGTCGAAGGACATCACGAACGCCGCGCCCGGGTTCGGCACCGACGTGCCCAGCGGCGTGCCCACCTGGTTCATCCGGGTGGCCACGTAGACCTTGCCCGGCAGGTACAGGTAGGCCCGGTCGACGCCGTCGACGTCGTCGTGCTGCACCTTCAGCGCCGCCTGCAGCCGCCACGGGATCGCCGGGTCCGGCTCGCCCACCATCGTGCGCGGGTCCTCGGCGGTGATGACCGGCGCGCCGGTCTCCGCGTCGACGGGCCCGACGATGACGTAGGCCTCGCCCATCGTCAGCATCAGCTTGTGCAGGTCGGTGGAGCGGACGTCCATGCCGGCGCGCTTCCACAGCGCCGCGGCCTCGCCGTCGCCGGTCTCGTCGTTGTCGACCGCCGTCCGGAAGCCGGTCGGGGTCATCCGCTGGGCGACCGCGTTGACGATCAGGCCGGCGAAGTTCGAGCGGGACTGGCGAAGGAAGATCCGGAAGCTCTCGCGGGCGGCCTCCAGCCCGTCGGGCAGCGGGGCCTCGCCGCGCTCGAAGTCGTGCAGCAGCGTCAGCCGGTTGCGGCGCGTGCGGTCAGCCAGCTGGTTGAACAGCCGCTGCATCCACCACCCCGGGGAGCGCCGCTGGGTCACGTCGATCGCCACCGACACCCCCTTCCAGGTTGGCCGTCACCGGCTGCTGGCGTACACGTCGGCGGCGCGCTCCAGAGCGGCCAGGCAGGCGGGGTGGGCCGGCAGTGCGCGGCCAACCCTCCGGCGGGCCTCGCAGACGTCGCAGACGCCCGGCAGCTCCTCGTCGTGGTCGATCCAGCCCGGGTCGCGCCGCTCGATGCGGTCCCCGACCCAGCGGCTCAGTGCCAGGTCCCAGGGGCGCGGCAGCGGCACGTGCACGTCGAAGGCGGCGCGGAGCCTCAGCTCCGCGCTCTGCCACTCGTCGACCAGCGCCCACCACAGCCAGTGGCGCGGGCGACCCACGTAACCCCTGTGCCTGTGCTGCTCCGCGGCTCCCACTCGGCGGAGGTAATGCTCCGCGTGTCGCCGGTAGAGCTGGTAGCCACGAAGCACGATCACGGGCACCTCCTCAGCGGAGCCGGATCGGCACGAAGCCGCCGCCCTCGTCGCCCACGCCGGCGGCGCGGCAGTCGCCGCGCGCCTCGAAGGCCAGCACGGCGGCCATCGCGCCGTCGATCTTGCGGGGGCTCTTCGGGTAGTCCTTCGAGATGGTGATGCCCGAGCGGCTGACCCGGCGACGGGCGTTGAGGATGTGCGCCTTGAGCGTGACCGCCCGCGCCTTCTCCTCGTCCATCAGGTCGTACTCGGGGGTGTAGGACAGCTCCTTGGCGCGGACCGCCTCGTAGAAGCGCTCCAGGGCGCTGACGATCGCCCGGGGGCGATTCGTCCACCACTCAAGCGGGCGACCCTGCGACGCCTTGACCTGCATCTGCTCGCCGTACTCAGCGGTGTACTTGTCGCACAGCTCCTGCATGTACGGGGGGTCCATGTACCAGGCGACCACCCGGAAGCGCTGCATCGTGCTGGCGATGAGCGCATCGACGGCCTGCAGGTCCACCCGCCAGTCGTCGCCGTGGTAGTCGGCCGGCTTCTGGAACGCGCCGAGCAGTTCGATGTGCCCGTCGGAGACTCGGCAGGCGACGACCGCGAGCGCGTCGTCGCGGACGGCGCCGTCGAGCCCGAGGGTGACCACGTCGCCGTCGACGAGCCTCTTCTCTGCCTTGCCGCAGGCCGCCCACTCCTCGGCCGTGATCCAGGCGTCGGACGCGCTGGTCTGGGCGTTGAGGAAGTAGCGCCGGGAGTCCGCGACCTGCTTGCGCGGGTCGTAGAACTCGTCGATGATCGACTCGATGTCCTGCCAGGCAATGGCCTCGCCGAACGCCTCCTCGATCGCGACCCGCAGCTGGTCGGCCTTGGTCAGGTCGGCGACCTCGCCCCAGCGGTGGTCGTAGAGCAGCCGGTGGCGGCGGGTGCGCCCCTCCTTGATCGCCTCGGCCAGCTCGTACGTGGACTCGGCGACGCTGTTCTCTCCAGGGGCGAACATCGTCGTCGTCTCCAGGTACCAGGTGCCCTCGGCCTTGCGCTTGAGCAGGTTGCGGCTCGTGGTGTCATACATGCGCCGCAGCTCAGGGGTCGTGTAGAGGTGTGTCTCATCGAAGGCCACGAATGTTTCGAGGCCACCGTCCTTCGAGGCGGACGACGCGGTCGACGGCCGAATCTCCCCGCCCTCAGGCAGGAACACGCGGGTCAGACCGGCATCAACGCCGGGGACGTGCGACAGCGGGCACTCGGCGTCGGTCAGGTTGTAGTAGACCGAGTCGTAGATGTTCCCGCTCTGGCCCTCCTCCGTGGCCATGATCCGGATCATGGGATAGGCGACCGGCTTGCCCATCGGCTCACCCGGCTGGTAGCGGTAGGCGAAGCCCAGACCCCACGGGTCCCGGTAGACCTCACCGCCCTTGGCCCAGCCGGCGAACCGGCAGGGACCCAGCGCCTCGAACAGCGCGAATCGAGCGGCTAGGCCGCTCTTGTCACAGCCCTTGCCTGGGCCTGGGGCCGGCACGCCGAAGCGCGCCGGCCCCAGGCCTTAGGGCGGCTGAAAAAGACCGAATCGTAAGGGCTTCGCCCGTTCTCATCCAGGGCGTAGCAGTCGACGATGAAGCCGAGCATCTCGTCACCGTGGCGGATCGGCTGCCCGATCACGCCGCCCCTGCCGTGGCGCACAAAGTGCTCCATCCAGGCCGAAGCGAGCCATCCAAGGCTGCGGTTGCGGTCAGTGCCCGGCGCTCGCACCAGGGTCCGCGGCATGGCTCAGCCCGCCGCCACCCGGGCGCGGCGGTCGTCCATCTGGATGACCTTGCCGCCGCCCTTCGCGGCCGTGCCGCCGGCGCCGGGCTCCGGCTCCTCGACGACGTCCTCGACCGGCTCGACGTAGCGGATCATGAGCTTGCGGCGAGCCTCCCGCGTGAAGCCCATCTGGTCCTCACGCCGGCGGATCTCCGTCGACTTCGTGGTGTGCACGACGCCGGAGTTGTACTCCAGCCACCAGTCGTTCTTGGCGTACGCGGTCTCCAGGGCGAACAGCCAGTCGGCCGCCTCCCAGAGCACGCAGTGCGGCATCTTCCGCACGACCTCCCACCACGCCTCGACCTCGGGCAGCCACTTCGGGCCACCGCGCTTCGCCTTCGGCAGGTCGAGGGACGGTCCGTCGTACGGGATGTTCAGCACCTCGGTCCACTCGCCAACGGCGGTGGCCCTTCCGTGCTTGTTGGCCTTGCCGGCCGGTCCAGGCTTCATGCTGATCAACTCCCATGGCGGGAAGGAGCAGCGCGCCCATGCCGGGTGTCACCGCTCGCGAGAAGAAGTAGTGGTCAGAGCTGCGCTCGCGGGGTCTCTGCGGTCAGCGGCACCTCGTCGAAGTGCTCGCCCTCCAGGACCAGGTGCAGCAGCTGGGGGTCGTTGGTGACGTACATCCGCACCGCGCGGGTGCCGGGCGGCAGCTTCAGGGCGTTCACCAGCTGCGGCATCGAGAGCACGACCTTGGCCCGCGGAGACGTCTCCGGCGTCAGGGCCTTCGTCAGCTCCGCGCACGCCGAGCAGTTCTTGTGCGCCTCGGCCGCGGCGGGGCTCTTCGCCAGCGCCCGCATCGTCGCGGCCGGATTGGCCTCCATGTCCCGGTGAACCTCGCCCGGGTCGAACGCGCTGTACCGGCGCATCTCGGCGCCGCCGAAGCCGCTCACTGGTCGTCCTCATCCGCCGGGCCGAGGACCTCGGCGTTGACCGGGCCCTCGGAGAAACGATCGAGCCGGATGCCGGCCTGCGTCGCCCGGACCACCGCATACGCCGGATCGGCGCCGTCGTCGAGGAGCACGTCCAGGGCGCCCATCGCCGGCCCCTCGCCTGAGCCGATCGCCGCCCGGCCATCCGGGTGCGCGCACGCGCAGGCGTGGCCGAGGGTCCAGAGGTGGCCGTTCCAGCCGAGCAGCACGCTGCCGGAGAGGCTGCCGTCCTCCAGTAGGCCCGCCTCGGTGGCGATCTCCGTGATCGCGCAGGCGATGGCGTGCGCCCAGGCGTCGACGTCCTCATCCTCCAGGGGCACGGAGTCGATCTGCAGGCTCGCCTGAATGCATCCCGGCAACCCGCCGGCGCCGGCCACACCCAGCAGCACCTCACCCAGCGCGCCGGCCTTGAGCCGCAGCAGCTTGCGGATGCCGCCGACGACCGGCCGCTCGTAGACGTTCGTTGCCGAGTCAGCGGCCATGAAGACCTTGCCGTCAACCGCGGCAGCAACCACCGTCGTCACCGCACCTCCAGAGGTTCGGGGACTACAGCAGCCCGGGGTGCTTCTCGGCCGGCCGGCGCTCGCGGGGCCGCGCTGCGGCGCCCTCCTGGGCGCTCTTCTTCGAGTGGTGCCCAGGGCAGAGCCACTGAAGGTTCGAAAGATCATGATTGTCGCCAGGCACGATGTGGTCGCAATCCCGGCCAGCCTCCCGGCAGCGGCGGGCGTCATCGCCGATGAACTCGCACCGGCCGCCGGCGCGCTCGCGCACATCCGCGCGCAGCTGCTGCCAGTTCGACGGGAGCCTCGATCGGCGCGTGCTCGACGACCACTTCCCAGACACCGGCACCCCCTCGCCGGCGCCGGCGAGAACTCAGTCCCGGCCGCCCTGCTCTTCGTGGACCTGCGACGTGGTGAGGAAGTCCGCGGCGACGATCGTGATCGCCAGCCAGGAGAGGAAGAGCATCAGCTGCTCGAACGGGTCGAAGCCGCTGCGGTACCACCAGACCCACCAGGCCGACGCCGGCCAGCCGGCGATCGAGCCGACGAGCAGGCACCAGGCGATGCGGGTGCGGGCCCGCTTGACGCGGGGCGACGTCATGCTGCCGCCAGCAGCCGACGAGAACGCGGCGAGGAGATCTCCTGCGGGGCCGCCTCAATGCTCGGCGCCCGGCGCCCCGAAGGGCTGGTCGCTCGGAGCTGAGCCGCGGGCCTCGTGCTGCCTCGCCGCGAGTTCGGGTTGAGCGCGGTGTCGCGCTCGGCGTCGAGGATGTCCCCGAGCCGGTAGAGCAGGTTGCCGTTGGCGAGCCGCTTGGTCCGGAGGTACTGGCGCTCCCCGTCGGCGTTCAACCAGCCACGGGCGCGCCACTTCCCGATCGAATCGGCGCTCACGGCGGTCACCATCTGGGCCTGGGCGCGGGTGATGTAGGCGTCGCGGTTGATCCTCACCAGCACCTCCCCTGGATGCACTGAAGCCCCAGGTCAGCTGCTGACCTGGGGCTTCGTGCGCCGTGTGGGTAGAGATCACCCGTGCACCCACGATGACACGATGCGGGCTGAAGTGCCAAATGCCCCGAAACTTCGGCACCCAAAGTTTTCGAACCCGTACGCACCGCGAGGCCCAGAACGTTCCGGTGGGCCGGCCACCCCCCGGGGGTGGGTCCCCCCGTGGGGGCGTGCGCGCTCCCGTTGTCAAGGTGCCGAACGGCCGACCCCTGAAATCATCCGTTCGTCAGGGTGTCCGTTTAGAGGGCATTGCAGCTAATTTCGAGAATCATCGAAAAAGGTCTCAGAGCCACGCTGGGCGACTTTCGCGAGGTGGCCGGGGGGATCGTATGCATGGGTTCAAGATCAATTCGATATCGGTAAATGTCTTCTAGCTCTTGATTACCGGCAGGTAATGGTGTTCGATCGCGCCCGCATGCATACGCACAACGCACAGAAGACAACACAGTGCCCGGTCTGAAAACGGGGGTTGACAGCGGGCAGGGCATGGCTCAGTCTGTAATGGCTCCGCTTGCGGGGCACGGCACTACCGGCCCCCCGGGTCGGCGCGATTCAAGCGCCACGGGGGGAAGGGGCGGGAATCTTGCAGAGCCGATCGGCTTAGCTCCCGTCCCCACGGGGGCCAACGGATGACCAATCCGGGCAGGCTGAGAACTCAGGTTGACAGACTGGCCGGGCACGTGAGAGGGTCAAGGCCCCCGGGAAACCGGGGCGGCTAGGGGACTCCGGTCCCACGGATTGCGGCACCTACGGTGCACCTTCCGTAAACCTAGCCACCGGTCTGCCCTTTCCTGGGCATCCGGGGCACGGGTCCGGCGAGCTGAAAACTCCGGTTGACAGCAAGCGGGGAACGTGAGAGGGTTAAGCGGCCCGGGAAACCGGGCGGCGGCCGGATCATTGATCCGGGTGGGCTGAAAACTCCGGTTGACAGCACGCCAGGGGATGTGAGAGGGTTAAGACCCCCGGGAAACCGGGGTCGCCCCCAACGGGAGCGCTCCTGCGCTGCTCAGAGGGTGTGCGGTTGCTTTTTGACAAAACAATACAGCGGCTGTGTCAGACAACATCGGACGTGGCGGCATGCGAAACCCGCACTACCCTCCGGGATGGACAGAGGTGCGGAAACCCTTTAAGGATGTGGGTCCCGGTGAGAGACCGGGAAGCGCGCAAGCGCTGTATCCCTTAGAACGCCGATACCGGCAGTCAAACCGCGTGCTAATAGCGCCATAAGGGCGTGCGGCGGAATGACTGCGCCATGGTCGGAGCGTATGGCTCCCGCCCGGGGCACCGGAGCACGGGAGTAGAACGCGCGCTGAGTCCGGGAGCAAAGCCCGGAATCCGCAACGGCGGGTAAGCGCAAAAGCTGAACGATCGCGGGGGCACCGTGCCTAGTTCGCACGGTGCCCCCCGCTAAATCGGACCACGTAAGCGGATGAGACACCGTCGACCGGGCGGGATAGGACGGTCGGCCGGCGGTGCGTCACCTGCCTGCGTGGGCGAAGCAAATCACTACCCACTAACGACAAGGAGGCACCATGCGTGCAAAGAGCATTCGCCCCGGCCAGACGGTCGGCGGACAGAAAGTCAAGACCCGGATTCCGGGCATGCGCTACGGGGTGCCGACCGTCACGATCGTCTTTGTCGACGGCACCCGTCGAACGTTTGAAGAGTGGGACGAGGTGCCTGTAGGCGGGTATGTAGAACCACTCCCGGCCGGGAATGTGCAGTCGAAGCACCAGCGGGTGCCCGGGAAGCCGCGCTACTCCGACGGCAAGTGGGCCGGCGAGGTGGGCGGATTCTCGGTCCGGACGGGTGGCCGTGAGATCACGGTCGGCAAGTTCAACGCCCGCAAGGTCGACATTACGGCGGGGAATCGCGGATACGACCTGCCCGGACGCCGGCAGTGGGAGCGCGCCGAAGGTCCGGCCCGGCTCCGCTAGGAAGTGATCCATCCGTGCGCCCCTGGTGCTGGGCATGCCCGGCCGCGCTCCGCGGCCTGGTCTGCCCTGTCGCCACCTGCCGCACGGCGGGAGCCTGCCCCGGGCGGGGTGGGTTGTGTCCAGAGAAGGGCCGAAACCATGGCTGAGCTGTTCGCCCAGTACGTCACGGCGACCTGCACGAAGATCAACGGCGACGGGACCGTCACGCGGCCCACCCCCGCCGGGTTCGTCCTCTGGGCATGGGACCGGGGGGAGATCATCGACCCGGCCGCCGCGCTGGAACTGTTCGGCGTCTGATCCACCCGTGCGCACCTGGTGCGGCGCGTCCCGGCCCTGCCGGTACCTGCCGTCGCCACCTGCCGCACGGCGGGAGAATCGAGGGAGCATCATGCGCGGAATCGGCCACCACATCGCCCCGGCGGAGACCCTGCCGGAGCCGGCCGACAACACCAGCCGCTACGTCGACGAGCAGGTGGCGGAGTGCCAGCGGACCGGGATCCCCGTGCACCCCGAGGTGGCGCGGGAGATCGCGGCGCGCTACAGCAGCCCGGCCATCCGGGACCTGCCGTTCGGCATGTTCGCCACGACGGGCAAGCTGTCGCAGCGGTGCTGCGACCCCGGTCAGGAGTGGACCCGGGTGGAGCGGGAGCGTCCGCTGATCCTGGACGCGATCGAGCGGGAGATGGGCGGGCCGGACAACATGACGCCGGAGGTGGCCGACCTGTGGGCGCTGCGCTATTACGTGCAGCATGCCTGCGTGGCGGCCGGGTGGGCGTACTGATCGTGCGTGGACGGCGGGGCATCCGGGCTGTGTGCCCGGGTGCCCGTGCCACCTGCTGCACGAGCAGGAGATTGGCTGAGGTTTCACCATGCGGAACATCGACACGCTCTACACCCGGCTCGTGAAGGCGGAGGGTGCGGCGGACGCGCTGGTGCTGGCGGAGTCCTTCACGGAGGGCGAGCTGCGCGCACTGTGCGACCTGAACTACGAGGAGACCGGGGGCCGGAAGGCCACGCTGGTGCGCCGCGTCTGCCGCGCCGCCGGCTGGGCCGTCTGATCGACCCGTGCGCACCTGGTGCGGCACGTCCTCCGGATGGTGGGGACCTGCCGTGCCACCTGCCGCACGGGCAGGAGATTGGCTAGGTGAACCATGCGCCACTACCACGTGATCGACGGCGAGACCGGCCGGGCGAAATGCCACACCACCCCCGGGTGGGCGCTGCACCAGTGGCACCGGATGCTCACCCGGGCGCTCCAGGCGGTCAAGGATGACGCAACCTTCCTGGAGATCGACACCCGGCGCAACCTGACGACGGAAGCCGACCTGGAGTGCACCGGCCGGGTGGAGGAGACCGTCAACGGCGTGACGTACGTGGTCGAGGCCACGGACGCCTGCGACCGGACGCTGGAGCACATCTGACCGTGCGCACCTGGTGCGGCATCGGACTCCGGTCCGGTGCCGTGCCACCTGCCGCACGGCGGGAGAGAGTGAGGGGCGACCATGCCCGACGTTCCGTACACGCTCGCGTCCGGGGATCTCGCGTTCTGGGACACGTTCAGCGGGCTCGTGCCCTGCCGGGTCCTGTCCATCGCGGGCACGGAAGGCGACCCGAGCACCGGCCAGAAGTTCAAGATCAAGCTGACCGCCGAGCGCGGCCCGTACAAGGCCGGGGAGGAGATCGACACGCTCGGCACCAGCGTGGTGCACCGGAAGGGCGTCTACGTCCGGAACGGGCAGTACCGGGTGCTGATCAACTGGAGTGTCAAGCCGGACGTGCGCTGATGGCGGGGCATCGGCCGTAGGGCTGGTGCCCGGCCACCCGTGCATGGCGGGAGGAATCGAGGAAATGACATGCCGCACAGCTTCGGGGCGACTCCGCGCAACGATCACCCGGACTTCCCCGGGATCACGATCGGGCTGGATCAGAGCAACACCCGCAACGAGGGTCGACGGGTGCGCAACTGCGACGGGAAGGAGGGCGTGATCAAGCCCGGCGGGGCGCACTGCACCTACGGTGCGACCGTCAGCTGGGACGACGGCACCACCTACTACACCGACACCGCCTGCCTGATGTGGGCGGACGAGGGCTGACCGTGCGTGGACGGTGGGGCATCCGGGCCGGGGCAGCGTGCCCCGGGCGGGTGCCCGTGCCACCTGCCGCACGGGCAGGGGATTGCTGAGGTTGACCATGACCACGACCACCGCCGTCACCCACTGGCACGTCGCCACCGGTCTGGCCGGGTACGGCCCGGACGGGTCGGACGGGTACGGCACCGCGACCGACATGCCGACGCTGGCGGACCTGATCCGGTCCGAGCTGCGCGACGCGTCCAGCGCGGAGGACGAGACGTCGCGCAGCATCGCGGAGGCCGGCGACTACGAGGACGCGTGGAAGATCAAGACGCGCTCCGAGGAGCTGGACACGCTGGCGGCGAACTTCGACAACAAGCGGGCCGACGCGCCGCTGTACGCCGGTCGGCCGGACCTGTGGGCGGAGACCGTGCAGCGGCTGGCGGTCGAGAAGTTCCCGCTGGACATCAGCTACAACACCCGGCTGTACGTCTGGCCGTGCGAGGAGTCCGGCTGCGAGCACCTGGCCGACTACCTGGCCGACTGACCTTCGTGCGCTGATGGTGGCGCATCGGGCGTGCCCCGGTGCGCTGCCACCCGTCGCACGGCGGGAGAAAGTGAGGGGCGACATGCTCCGGGTGGAGATCGAGACCGACAATGCCGCGTTCCAGAACGGGCAGGCGGCCGAAGAGGCGGCGCGGCTGCTGCGCGAGGCGGCCGACCGGATCGCGGACGGCGCGACCATCGGCGGGCTGCGCGACCACAACGGCAACAACGTTGGGCAGTTCATGCTGCTCGACTGACCGTGCGCACCTGGTGGGGCATCGGCCGCGAGGTCGATGCCCCGCCACCTGCCGCACGTGCAGGAGATTCGAGGGCTGAACGATGAAGATCGACCTGCCGATGGGTGCCGACCCGGGGATCCTGTACCGGGCCGGCGAGAAGATCGGCGCGCGGGTCGAGGTCGCCGGGGGCAGCGAGGTCCGCACCCGCGACGCCGGGCAGCGGATCCGGTTCGACGCCAGGATCCAGCCGCTGCACCCGGACCACTACAGGAGCCGGGGGTACAACGGCCGGCGGCTCAACGCGGTCTGCTGGCACGGGCACCGCGAGTGGATGCGCGCCATCTACAAGGCGCACCCGGACGCCGTGATCCGGACCGCGCTCGCCACCTACCGGGGGGCGAAGCACTTCGAGGACACGCACGAGGACACGATCCGGGAGGGGCTGTCCGGCTCGCAGACCTGCACGTGCGACGAGTGACCGTGCGCTGACGGTGCGGGCCGGGCGAGAGTCCGGCCCGCGCCACCTCCGCACGGGAGGAGAGAGGCGGGGCCAAGGATGTCGGCACTGGGACAGGCTCTCCGGGTGGCGCTCGCGGAGCACATCCGGGCATGGGGGCGTGATGTGCGCGAGGTTGTCTCGTGGGCAGGGGGCTACAACGAGGACGGCAACGAGTGGCCGGACTGCGACACCTGCGAGAACAGCACCGTAGAGGTCCGCTACATCGACTCCGAGGGGGCCGAGGATGTGTGGGTGCACTACGGGGACCTGGGCGAGCTTGTCGACCGCCTGATCTCTGAGGGGCACTAAACCGTGCGCACCTGGTGCAGCACCGGCAGAGCCGGTGCCGTGCCACCTGCCGCACGGCAGGAGATTCGAGGTGGAGTGATGGAGCACGGTGAAGCGCTGGCGGTCGACCACGACAAGATGCGCGAGGCGCTGTCGCTGTTCAGCCGCGCGCTGGACGAGGTCAGCAACGCCGGCTACCAGGTGGAGCACGGCCCGTACGAGCGGATCCGCGACGCGGTGGCGGAGCTGGTCGAGGCGGCCTACCCGGAGGTCTGGGGAGAGCGGGTCGTCTGCGACCGGGTGCTCTACGACAACGGGATCGTCGGGTCACTGAATGCGGCCCTGACCCGGGCGGGAGTCGCGCGCTGACGGTGGCCGCCGGGCCGGTGGGTCCGGCGGTGCGCCGCCTCCGCGCGGAGGAGAAACGAGGTTCGATCATGGGCAGGTATACGTTCGACGCTCCGGCGACGGTGACGCTGCACGTCGACGCGGACAGCGAGGACGAGGCGCGGACGATGGTCTACGCGCTGGGCTCCGACAACCCGGACTGGCACCTCGACGAGGGGGTCACGCTGCACGACCTGACCATCGGGCAGGCCAACGTGAAGACGGTCGAGTGCGTCAGCGGCCCCGAGGACGAGTACGAGTACGACGAGGACGACGACGAGAACGAGTGCGAGGGGCACGAGTCGCTGGACGGAGCCCACGAGGGCGAGAGCGTCTACTGCGACGGGTCGTGCCGCAAGCGCTGACCGTGCGCTGACGGTGGGGCATCCGGCTTCGGCCGGGTGCCCGCGCCACCACCGCACGGGTGGAGGAAGGCAGGGTGCGGACATGCCGCGCACCATCACCAAGGAGTGGACCGTCTACACGTTCGAGGAGCTGACCGAGGAGGCGCAGGCGAAGGCCGTCGAGAAGCTGCGCGAGCGGCGGGCGAGCTACTTCGACGAGCACGACCGGGAGACCATCGGCCAGGACATCGTCTACACCCTGGCGGAGAAGTTCCGCTCGCCCGGCTGGGACACCTTCGGTGCGGGCGACTTCCCCGGGATCGACCGCGTGCAGATCGACGGGTGGAGCATCGACTACCCGCTCTACGTCGAGGCGAGCGGCGCGCTCGACCGGGAGAACGCCCCCGCGCTGCCGTGGGTGGACGAGATCGAGCGGGTCGATCTGGAGGCGGGCCGGCACTACACCCGGATCAGCGTGGTGGAGGCCGACCCCGAGTGCACCTGCACGTCGGACCCGTACGCCCCGCACGATGAGGGCTGCCCCACGCTCACCGCGCCGAGGCTCTCGGAGGACGCGGAGGGGGCGATGGAGCAGGCCGTGCGGGACGCGCTGCACGACGCCGCCAAGGCCGGGGAAGCCGAGTGGGAGTACATGACCGGCGAGGAGCGGGCGAGGGACGAGGCCGTCGACATGGAGCTGGAGTTCGAGGAGGACGGCACGCCGTTCTGACCGTGCGCTGACGGTGGCCGCCGGGCCGAGAGGTCCGGCGGCGCGCCACCTCCGCACGGAGGAGAGAGGCAGGGCTCACGATGAGCGAAGCGATCGAGCGGGTGCAGGTCCTCCACGGCCACACGGGCGAGGAGTCCGCGTACCTGGTCGAGGACTACCCGTACGGGTTCCGGCTGCGGTGCCAGATCCGGTACTGGATCGAGACCGCCGAGAAGGGGGCCAAGAAGGGGCAGCAGCGGCTCATGTCCCAGACCACGAACCCGAAGAAGCCCGGGGAGCCGTGGAACAAGCCGAAGGGCAGCACCTACGTGCTGATGGCCGTGATGTACCTGGACGGGGAGGGCCACGTGCAGTGGACCGGCGTGAGCGAGTACGGGCTGACCCCCGTGCACGACGCACGCTGGCGGCTGTGGGGCGTCGTCGACCAGCTCGACGACGAGCAGCGCCGACTGTACGACCTGCTGCTCAAGGCGTCGCAGCGCTCCGCCCGGCAGTGGGAGGAGTGGGAGGAGCGCGTGAGCCGCGTCGCCGACCACATCCGCGAGACCGGGCAGGAGCCGGAGCTGGTCAACGGCATCTGGAAGCTGCCCACCGGCGGCACGCTCTACATGCTCGACGCCATGCCGGAGATCGTCGCGTACGCCCGACAGCGGCTGGACGGCTGACCGCGCGCTGATGGTGGCGCACCGGCCCCCGGGTCGGCGCGCTGCCACCTCCGCGTGGAGGAGAAAGGCAGGGGCTGTGATGGACAGCATCGAAGTGTGCACGGAGTACCTGGAGAAGTGGCTGCTCAACGACCCTTCGGAGGTGCTGTTCGAGGCGCAGGAGGTCGCGCGATGCGGCGACCTGGAGGAGCTGGAGCAGTTCGTGGTCGGGGTGCTGGACGACGCCCCGGCGGGATCCTCCGCGTGGCACACCCGCCGGGCGTTCACCCCGGGCGAGCTGGAGACCCGGATCGACTGGGCGGAGGTGTCCCGGACGATCCTCTGTGAGGACTGATCGTGCGTTGATGGTGGCGCACCGGCCCCTGGGTCGGCGCGCTGCCACCCGCCGCACGAGCGGGAGAGAGTGAGGCGACACGATGTCGCAGACCGTGCTCCAGAAGGGCGAGCTGTACCCCGTCGCGCCGGGCGAGCCGCTGCCGCGGGGCGCCGGCCGCCAGAACCTGCGGGTGAAGGCCACCGGCGAGAAGCGTCCGCCGCGCAAGGGCGAGTGGTACCTGTCCGGCGCGACCATCGAGGGCTACCGGGCACCGAACGACCTGACGCAGGAGCACCAGATCGGCGAGCTGGTCGAGGGCGAGACGGTGACCATCTGGCGCTCGAAGGGCTGACCGTGCACCGACGGTGCCGCGCGGGCCGAGCTGGTCCGCGCGGCGCCGCCCGTCGCACGGCGGGAGGAAGTGAGGGGCGAGATATGGCCGAGCTGACGTACGACGACCTGATGACGGCCCGGGGCGACCGGATCACCCCGTACGGCATCTTCGGGATCCTGCGCGACCTGAAGGCCGAGCTGGCCGACATCCAGGAGAGCGAGGGCGTCGAGGACCTGGACGTGGCCGAGCGAATCGAGTCGGTCGAGGCGCTGATCGAGGGCATGGACAACTCCACCCTCGGCGCGAAGTGGATCGTCGAGAACGGCGGGACGCTGATCAACGACGCCGACTTCGAGGAGTTCTGCGAGGACGACGTCAAGGAGAACTCGGGCCACCCGACGCACCCGGTGTGGGGTTTCGTCAACTGGGAGGAGTACGCCGACCACGTCCGGACCGACTGGACCGAGGTCACCGTCGGGGCCGGCGAGTTCGAGGGCACCTGGTGGGTTCGCTGACCGTGCACTGACGGTGCGGCACCGGGCTGCGGTCCGGTGCCGGGCCGCCCGTCGCACGGCGGGAGGAGCGGAGGAGTGGAGATGCACGACGAAGACGAGCGCGAGGCATACGACGGGCAGGAGGACGCCACGGTCGACCGGGTCGCCCGGTACCTGCGGGACAACTACGGCCCGAACGACGCGCAGCTCACGGAGGAGCAGCTGCTGGACCTGGTGGCCGCACACGCCAGCACGATCCGGCAGGCCATCGAGATGGGGTCGTTCGCCTACTACGCGGGCGACGAGATCGCCGACGCGGCGGGGCTGGACTACATCGGCCCCGACGAGAGCTGATCGTGCGCTGACGGTGGCGGCCGGGCTCCGGCCCGGACGCTGCCGCCGCCGCACGGCGGAGGAAGACTCAGAGGTTCAGCAATGCGTTTCGTGGCAACGATCAGCGCGCCTGGCCGCCCGCTGGCTGGCAGCGCTTCGCCCGAGTTCAACACCGCACAGGAGGCGTGGTGGTGGCTGTACCACGCCAGATGCAGCCAAGAGCGCTCCGCTCCCTGCGGCCTGTGCAACGACACCCTGACGCACGGGGTGTTCGGAGACTGCGACGACGACAGCGACACGGGGCGCGAGCTAGCGGCCAACGCCAAAGGGGGAACGGGGGAGGGTGTGGTGCTCGCCCTGCTGCCCGGTAGTGGCGACGCCGAGGCGCAAGCAGAGTACCGGGTCGCGCTCGCGGCCGGCTGATCGTGCGGGTGATGGTGGCTGCCGGGCTCCGGTCCGGCCGCTGCCACCGCCGCACGGCGGAGATTGGCAGGGTGGTCGAGATGGCGAGGCTGACGTTCTACGCCTACAACGGGGCACGGTACGTGACGAACGTCGGGGTGTGGGAGAACGTCTCCACGCCGCCGCGCATCGGGGAGAAGGTGAGCCTGCCCGCGCTGCGGTACGACGAGCGGGTCACGGACATCGAGTGGACGGGACCCGACGAGGCCGACGTGACCCTGGGCGAGCCGACGCCCCGGGAGGACTGAGCCGTGGCGGCGCGGCCGGTGGTCGAGGTCGACGTGGTGGGCAACGGACTCGCCCACGTCTACATCGAGGGCGTCGAGGACGAGGGCGGCCGGCGGCTGCTCCAAGCGGGCAGCGAGCGCGGCCGGGTCTACACCCTGGGCGAGTTCGACGACCCGCGGATCGAGTCGAACAACTGGGCGAACCTGGCCCGGAAGGCGGCGAGGCAGTTCGGATTACACGGCACGGTGGAGATCAACAACGAGGTCACCTTGCAGGTGCAGACGTTCGAGGTCTGACGCTCGGGTGATGGTGGCTGCCGGGCTACGGTCCGGCGGCTGGCCACCGCCGCGCGGCGGAGAGAGGCAGGGCCGCACGATGGCCAAGGAGCAGGCGCAGCAGGACGAGCTGCCGGAGACCACCACGGCGGTCGCCGCGAACGGGCACCTGATGGTGTACCGGGTCGTCGGCCGGTGGCCGGACGGCGCGTTCAGGACGAGCCAGTGGGACGCCTACTGCGCGCCGAACTGCGGCGCGTGCGCCGAGGGCTACTCGCGGCCCAACTGGTGACGGTCGAGGCTCGCTCGGGTGATGGTGGGGCACCGGCTCCGGTCGGTGCCTCCGCCACCTGTCGAGCGGCAGGAGGAAGCGAGGTTGATCGTGGGTGGGCAGGACATCCGGGGAATGCGCGTTGACGAGCTGGTCGACGGGTACTTCGCGGCGGCCGAGGTCTGCGAGGAGAACATCTGCGACCACGTGACCGTGGGCGAGGACGGCGACCTGATCCCCGTCACCATGGTCGAGATCATCCGGTGGTCGGAGTTCGGGATCGGGCCATGGGCAGGCGCGACGGTGCGGCAGCTCGACGCGGTGACGCGGACGATCTGCAACAACTACTCGGCGGCCGGGGTCAATCACCGCGACGAGGACTTCACCGAGGACGGCCTGCTGGAGGTCGAGTGGACGGTGTGGGTGCAGCCGTACCAGACGCTCGACTACGCGTTGAGCAGCATCCGGAGCTTCGACCCGAGAGGGCCGGTGGGCTTCCACAACAACTCCAACGGGGCGTACGGCGCGACGGGCAACGTGGTCCGCGAGGTCCGCGAGGCCGTCGCGGCCCTGGAGGGCTGAGCAATGGAGGTCACGCGACCCGCGTACGTGCTTGACCACCCGCGCGGGTGGCGGCACCTGTACCGCTTCCCCAACGGGCTCGGCGCGTCGGTGATCCCGTACAACCCGGCCGTCGCGGACCTGACGCAGGGCACGGTCGACGTGCTCTTCATCGAGTGGAGCGGCGCCGGGCCGGACGACTGGACGGAGTGGAAGCCGCAGGACTGGGCGGCCGTGGAGGACTTCATCCGGCAGGTCGACAGTCAGGGGGGTGATGTCTACTACGGAACGGGCGGCTGCGAGCTGGAGTGCGTGCCGGAGGCCGAGGTGCCGGCGCTGCTCCAGCTCATCGCCGCGCTGCGCTGACGTGCGGGTGATGGTGGCTGCCGGGCTTCGGTCCGGCCGCTGCCACCGCCGCACGGCGGAGGAATGAGGCAGGACGATGAAGATCACCGATTACATGGCGGCCAGCGAGGAAGACCGGGCGGCGGCGAGGAAGGCGCTCAGCCGGCGTGCGGACAGTGCGACGCGGCGACTGCGGCGCATGACCGAGGCCGAGATGGCCGAGGTGGCCAGGGCGCGCTTCCCCGAGGCGGTGAAGCTGCGGGTGGCGGTCGACGACGGCGACGACGCGTGGTGCATGGCGGTGGGCATCTACGGCCCGCGCGGACAGCGGTTCGCCCTGGACGACTACGACCGCGACCCGCGGCTCGACCGCAAGCTCCAGACTCTGGTCGAGCAGGCGTGGGAGTTCGAGGGCGGCAAGGAGGAGTGGCCGAACGTCGACGACGACGACGCTCGGGACTACGAGTTCGACGGCGACGTCCAGGAGATCCGACTGCCGCGCCGCTCCGGTGCGCCGGCCGGCGACGAGGGCTGAACCGTACGGGAGATGGTGGCGCGCCGGGGCGACCCGGTGCGCTGCCACCGTCGTACGGACGGAGGGATGAGGTCGATGAGATGGGTGACAAGAGGTTCGAGTTCGACGCGCTGGTGACCGCGACCTTCGCGGTGTTCGCGCCGACGTTGCTCGACGCGGCAGCGAAGGTGCGGGCGGTCCAGGAGGAAGACCCGGCCCGCCTCGACGAGGATGTGGTGCTCCGGGCGATCTCCTGGGGCAACCAGGTGGGCGCGGAGCTGAAGCTGCTGGTCGACGGCGGCATGGGAGACCCGGTCATCCTCGACCGGATGAGCGACCCGGCAACCCGACCGCCGGACATCGACCCCGAGGAACTGCTGGGCGAGGCGAGCCGCTACCTGCTGGCCGTGCAACGCACGGACGCCACCGAGCAGATCAACGCGCTGCGAGCCCTGGTCAACCTGGCGCTCGCTCGCTGGCCGGAGGTTGCCGAGCGGGTGCTCGGCGGCCGGATCTGATCGCGCACTGACGGTGGGGCATCGGCGGCAGCGCCGGTGCCCGCGCCGCCCGTCGCGCGACGGGAGGGATGGAGGCGACATGACCTACGGCTGCGGCAACGAAGAGTGCGTCGATTGCTACCCGCTGATCTACCGCTGCGAGCACGGGACGGACTTCCCGGAGCCGGTGCCCAACGGGCAGCCGGTGCCGGACTGCGAGGAACTCGGCTGCGAGGACGAGGGCGGCCACAGCGACGGCGACGGGTGCGCCACCTACTACAGCGAGCACTCCGTCACCCGGGTCTACGAGGAGGCGGAGAGCGACCAGGTCTACGTCGGTGACCTGGAGCCCGGGGACACGTTCGAGGAGAACGACAGCATCTGGCGAGTCAACGAGGTGACCACGGTTGGACCCGAGGTCCACATCGACCTCGAATACGTCGGCGAATGCGAGTAGCAGGACGCGACCACCGCGCACTGACGGTGCCGGCCGGGCAGGTGTCCGGCCAGTGCCGCCCGCCGCGCGGCGGGAGGAAGCGAGGGCACAGACCATGACGGTTCCGACGCAGGGCGAGCTGGAGAAGCTGACCGACGACGAGGTCCTGGAGTTGCTGCACGCCTACCGGGACGAGTACGACCGGCGGGCGGGAGGCAACCTGCTGACGCTGGTCCGCAAGCTGCTGGCGGAGTCCGACGAGCTGGACGAGAGCGACGTGCCGATCAAGGTCGTCTTCTTCTCCGACGAGTACGACAACGGCTGGTTCTACAAGGGCTACAGCGCCCGGGCGTACCTGAAGGGGGAGGCCGAGCCGATCGACCTCTACTTCGACGACGACGAACTCGAAGCCCTGCTCGCCGACCACAGCGACTCGGCGGGACCGCACAGCCAGCTCATGGTGGACCTGGTGCTCGACTCCATCGACGAGGAGCCGTGCGACCACTGATCGCGCGTTGACGGTGGCCGCCGGGCCGAGAGGTCCGGCGACTGCCGCCTGCCGTGCGGCAGGAGGAAGGAGCCCGACGATGGGGTCAACCACGCAGGTGCGCAGGGGTGTTACCAACTGGTCGGTAGACGACATGGCTGGGAGCTTCGAGATCTGCGAGCTGATCGGAGCGACGCGCCAGCAGGTAACCAATTGGCAAGAGCGGGCGTCTTCGGGATTCCCGGAGCCGCTGCTTCGCCTGCGGTGCGGACCGGTGTTCAGCCGGACGGAGGTGCTGGAGTGGTGGGAGTGGTACCAGCACACGCCTAAGCATGTGGCGGCGATGGAGCGCACCGCGCGTTGACGGTGGCCGCCGGGCCGATGGGTCCGGCGGCTCGCCGCCTGCCGCGCGGCAGGAGGAAGGGGCGCTGAACAGTGGCGCGAGGAACGGTGACTTTCGAGCTGAGCGGGGATCGCGGCAAGACCTTCACGATCTTGGAGGAGGGGCTGACCTTCCAGGAGGCGGGGCGGGCGCTGGGCCGCCTGCGGGAGCGGCGCCAGGTCGACCGGGTCGCCCCGAACGCGGGTGTCTACGAGCTGCACTCGGTCGGCGGCGACACGGTGTGGCGCTGGCGCGAGGAGCCGGCGACGGCCGCTGGGTGACGGTGGGGCGCCGGCCGCGGGTCGGTGCCCTCGCCACCTCCACAGCGGAGGAGAGAGCGAGGGCGACATGGGTCGCATGAAGGAACTGAGCATGGCGGTGGAGGACCTGCGGGCGCTCGGGCCGATCGAGCTGGCCGAGCTGGGCCGGCAGCTCGACCTGGTGTTCCCGTCCGGTCGCGAGTCGCCGGGAGCGCATTTCCTGGCCAGCGTGCGCGACATGCTGGCCGACAAGATCGAGAAGGACGGGGGTGCGCCGGACCCCGACGAGGTGTCGCCGGTCGAGATCCTGTGGGACGTGATCCCGGACGGCCGGAACGCCTGGGACGTCTTCCTGGACCTGGAGGTGTTCCGCACCAAGGTCGCGCGGCAGAGCACCCTCACCATGCAGGGGGTGCGCAGCACGCTCAACCTGATCGGCTGCGACCTCTGGCGCGAGCTGCTGGACAAGCACATTCCGGACAGGTTCTACCTCTGATCCGACCGCTTCCGCCGCGCCCAGCACCGTGCGAGCTGGGCGCGTGCGGTGGCCGCCGGGGCCTGAGCAGGAGGAGGAGATGGACATGAAGCTGGCATTCGAGTGGGACGTGGCCGAGCAGCACAGGCTGGAGATCGAGCTGGACGACCTGTTCGACTGGCTGGTCCGGGAGGGCGTACTCGACGAGGACGCCCCGCGAACCCTGGAGACGCTCCGCGAGGTCTACGAAGAGAGCAACGAGATCGAGCAGCTCCTGTGGATCTCGCAGGGCAAGGACACCGTCGTCCGTCATGGTGTGCGGGAGCTGACCTCCCACCCGTTCGAGGTGCGCGAGCCTCGGGCGGAACACCCGCACGACTACGGGGACTACAGCGACGTGAACTGACGCCTGACCGCTTCCGTCCGGCCCGCCTCGTGCGGGCCGTGGCGGTGGCCGCCAGGGCCAACGAGGAAAGACCCGGAAGGGGTTCGAGATGACCACTCGCAGGGAGTTGTCCGACTGGTTCGACCGGGGCGTTCGAGAGGGCGCCACCCACATGATCGTCGTGGTCGACGAGTTCGACCACGAAGACTTCCCCGTCTACGTGAAGCCCGGCGAGGATCCGGTGGCGCGGTATCACCAGGAGGCGGAGGGGCACATGCAGCGCGTGATGGAGGTGTACTGCCTTTCCCTGGACCGGGACGCGCAGCTCCGTGAGACCCGGGCCTTCCACCTGGACTTGCCCCCGCAGGCAAGCCGGAGCGACTGACTGCTTCCGTGACGCCCGGCTCAGGCCGGGCGTGCGCGGTGGCCGCCAGGCCAGGACGAGGAGAGATGAGATGTTCCGGATCGAGTTGAGTCCCGAGGCTGCCGAGTTGATCGAAGACGCGGCCAAGCTGCACAGCGGGACCGGCGGCCACCCCGCGATCGAGGTGGCCGGCGTACTGGTGTTCCTCTACATCAAGGACGGCAAGGTGCAGGTCTCCGTGGACCTCGACACCGCCATCCCCGAGGTCACGTTCGGCCCCGACCGTGACGTGCCGCTGCACATCACGGTGCAGGGGCAAACGGTCTTCGACGCACCCTGACCGCTTCCGCCGTGCCCCGGAACCGTGCGCCCGGGGCACGCGCGGTGGCCGCCAGGCCAGGACGAGGAGGGCGAGATGGGAGACGAGCCACGGCGGTGGCGGATGCACGCCGGGAAGGTCGAGCGACCGATTGAGGGTCGACCGTTCCTGAACTTCGGAGATCCGCGCACCGTGCGCTTCAACGGGCGCGAGCCGGTGCCGGTTGAGGTGGCGGAGGATCCGGAGGGCACCTACTGGGGCTGGATCCGCAAGGAGGCGGGGCGCGCGGATTGCGATGGTGAGCCGATCCTGATCCAGCCGCACTTCGGCATGTTCAGCATGCAGTTCCACTGCGGCGCCGAAAAGGAACAGGAGTGGGGCCGGGGCGAGATCGTGCGCCTGTCGGTGCGCGAAGTGACGGACTGACCGCTTCGGTCGGGCTTGGGGCGACCCGAGCCCGGCAGTGGCCGCCAGGGCCTGGATGGGAGATCGAGATCATGACGGAGGACAAGCGGCCGGTGGTGACGCCCGACAGCGCGCCGCAGGAGATCGACAAGCGGCTGGTTGAGCTGGCGTGGAAGCGGGCGCACCTCCAGGCATTCCTGGAGAGCGACCGCCTCAGCGACGAGCAGCTCGCCGACTACGAGCGGCAACTGGAGGCGGTGCTCGACGAGGAGGCGCCACTGGAGGCCGCGTACAACCGCCGGCGGTGGTCGCGGTGGTGGTGGGTGCCCAACGGGCACCTGCACCGGGAGGGCAAGTGCTCGACGCTCTACCAGAGCACCGAGCTGAGGCTGACGCCGGCGGCGAGCGGGCTGAGCGACGAGGAGCTGGTCGACAAGTTCGGCTGGTACGTCTGCACCACCTGCTACCCGGACGCGCCGGCCCTGCCGAGCTTCCGGACGCCGGGGACGTACGCGGCCGAACAGGCCGACGCCGAGGGGTGGTGCCTGAACACGGTCCCCTCGTACGTCGACCGCCGGTACCGCTCCCCGTACGGCGGGTGCAACGACTGCGACGCGACCGGTGTGGCGGTGACCAGCCTCGGGAAGCTGCGCAAGCACAAGCACCAGCGGCGAGCGGACGCCGCCGACCGGGAGGCGCGGATCAAGGACCCGAAGCTGATCGGCACGGCGACCGGCGAGCCGCTCATGGTCGACAGGAGCGAGATCAAGACGCGGCGCACCGCCGAGATCGACTGGGTCCGGCACATGGAGTACGCGCACCCGGACGGCTGGGGCCGCGACGACGAGGGCAGGGCGGAGGAGCGCAGGTTCGCGCGACAGATCGCCGAGGCGCTCGCCGCGAAGGACCAGGTGACCGTCGAGGAGATCGAGGCCGAGCTGATGCCGAAGGTCGAGGCGAAGATCCGCAAGGCCAAGCGGGAGTTCGAGCGGTCGCAGCGCTGAGCCGCGAGGGGTGACGGTGCTCGCCCGGCCTGGTGCCGGGCGGGTCGCCGCCGGCCGCGCGGTCGGAGATGATGTGAGGTGGAAGATGGATGAGCGTGAGGCCGTGATGCGGGCGGTCGGCATCATCGAGGGCCTGAGCGTGGACGAGCTGTCGCAGATCGAGGGGTTGCGGATCGGCAATCCGGACGGGCCGGGCACGCCCGGGGCGCGGTGGCTCAAGGCCAACCGTGACTGGCTCTGCGAGACGACGGCGACCCTGGGGGCGTTCCCGGACCCGGACGAGGATGACTTCGACACCCTGGATAGCAGCGAGTTGACCTTGCCGGGCGACCGGGAGGCGTGGCAGGCGTTCGCCGAGCTGTGCCTGTTCGACTCCCCGTACATCCGGTCGACCATCGGGGAGCGGCGGTTCCTCGACACGGACTGCGTGCGGGCGGCGCTGGAGATGATGGCGGACGAGATGTTCAGGCTGCTGATCCGCCGATACGCACCGCAGGGGTGACGGTGCCGGCCAGGGCGACCTGGCCGGACGCCGCCGGCCGCGCGGTCGGAGATGGGTTGGTTCGAGGAATGGATCTGGTGATCGCGCCGGAGACGGCAGTCGAGCGCGCCGAGCTGCTGCACAAGCTAGACGCGGCGCTGACCTGGGGCACGTCGTGGCAGGTCGGAACCCAGGTCGAGCTGGTGGCGCCGAACCGGGACCGCTGGACGGTCCAGGTGCTCGACGAGGAGCGCGCCGAGCTGCAATGGCTTCACCGCGGCTACGGGGTGGCGCAGGTGCTCGGTTGGCCCGGGTCGAGTAGCGGCCTGGCGCTGCCACCTGATCTGGCCCGCCGGGTCTGGGAGGTGTCGCGCCGGCTGACGGCGAGTGCGGTGAGGTGACGTGCCGGTTGGGTCGGGCGCCTGGGATGCTGTCCCGGGTGCCCGGCCCTGGCGGTTCGACGCCGACATGGAACGAGGAGACGAGAGATGATCAAGGAAGAGGCCAGCCGGCTCCAGCGGGAGCTGGAGGCGTTGAGCGGGGCCAGCGGCGTCGAGGGCATCAAGGCGGCCACCCGGCTGCGCGAGGACATGGTGAAGTCGATTCAGCGGGCGCGGGCGCTCATGGCGGCCGACCTGTTCTACCTCAAGGGCATGTCGTCGAGGGAGATCGCAGGCGCGGTCAGCGACGACCACACCAGCGTGACCCAGGCGGGTGTGCTGAAGTGGATGAAGGAGCAGATCGGCCGCGACCCCCTGGTGTACGTGGGCGCGTGGCGCGACAGCGACGGCTTCCACGTCGACGAGTTCCGCGCGGAGACCCCCAAGCAGATCCGCGAGGTGATGGACGCCGGCATCCACCTGGCGCCGGCCACCTGGGACCTGGACGTCAGCCAGGTCGACGCCGAGGACCTGTGGCGGCGGCTGACCCGAGCGGAGGAGGGGCGTTGAGCGACGGAATGGACAAGCGCATGGTGGGGGCGGTCAGCGACTGGCTGAACCGGCTCCCGTTCGAGCGCGAGGAACTGCTGCGGGCGCTCGGCGACGAGTACGTGGAGTCGATGGAGCGCGCCGACCATTGGATCGATCGGGAGAGGGAGTTCCGCCTCGGCCGGGTCGACGAGGTGCTGCTGCACGCCTACCTGACCGACCAGCTGCGGATGCTGGACCCGGGGACGGTGGGTGATGCGGCGGGGATCGCCGCAGCGCTCGTCATCCGGGCAGCTAAGGGCTGAAGAAGGGGCCACGCATTGACGTGGCCCCTTCTTTCATCTACCTTGGATGTATTGAATGCTTCTAACGCGACGGAGCCTGGCCGCTTCCGTGCCCGCCGGCGAGGCCGGCGGGTGCCGTGGCTGCCAGATCGGTGCCAGAGAAAGAAGGGGAGAAACAATGCGGCTCAAGGAATTCGCGGTGGCGGTCGGGGCGCTCATCGCGCTCGCGGGCTGCGGCGGCGGGGACACTCCCGCCTCCGCTGGCGCGTCGCCGTCCAGCTCGCCGAGCCTGGCGGCGCCCGTCGCGGCGACCAGCTCGGCGGCGCCCGCCCGAGACGCGGCGACGGAAGCGGCGTGCAAGGCGAACGAAGCCGCCCAGGCGGACGGGATGGACGGCGACCCGAAGGTCATGGCGCGGGTCGCCGAGCAGGCGCAGCGGTCGGCCGAGGAGGGCGTGGTCTTCCAGGGCAAGTTGCTGGCCGACAGCGCGGAGATGGCGCGCTTGGCGGTGGGCGACTCCGACGAGTTCGCCATGCAGGCGCACATGATCGCCGGGTCGATCAGCCTGAGCACGGCCTGCATCGAGGCCGGCTACATCTACTGACCTGGCCGTTTCTGTAGCACCCGGCTGCCGAAGCCGGGTGCTGCGGTGGCCGCCAGGGCCAACGAGGAGGAGATCGAGACAGATGGACACCAATACGCACCAGGCGCAGGACGGCAACCCGGACGAGGTGCTGGGAGTCAACCCGGCCTTCGCCGGCAAGCGCATCGTCATGTACGTCGACGAGACGATGCTGACCGAGCGAGGCTACCGGCCGGTCATGATCGTCGAAGGCGAGCGCGGCTTCCACGAGCAGGGTGACCCGGAGCGGCTCCAGGAGCCGTGGTACTTCGGGCACGACTTCCGGACCGCCAAGCGCCTCGTGGATGAGGCGAACGAGCGGCTCGGCATCTCGCCGGAGGAGGCGCTGAAGATCGTCTTCGCCTCGATGTTCGGCAACCGCTGACGCTGGCCGTTTCCGTCTCGGCCCACCGCAAGGTGGGCCGGTGGCGGTGGCCGCCAGGGCCAAGATGGAGGACGAGATCATGAAGGCAGACCACTACGTCGAGCGCGGGCAGGATGAGCAGTTCCTGATCCGCAGCGAGACGGGCTTCGCGGTGTTCGGCATCGGCGAGATCGCGCGCTGGATCGAGGCGTCGCAGTACGACGACGAGGAGCGCTTCGACCGGGTGTGGCACCTGCCGCCCGGCGGTGAGCCGGTGCCGTGCACGCTCCCCTGCCGGCGCACGCACACCTCGAAGGACGGTGCCGGCTTCGACGACTACGCCTGGCACGAGGTCGACGCGGTGCCCGAGAACACCGGCGAGCCGGTGGCGACGGGCGTCTACCGCACCGACCTGCGGAGCTGAGGCCATGGCCATCACCGTCGAGAGGGTCCGCAGGGCGCTGGAGCAGCTCGCGGCCGAGCGTCCCGACCACCGGGATCCGCGACCCGCTCAGGGGCAGCCGCCCCGGTACGTTACGAACGGCGAGCCGGCCTGCCTGGTGGCGCACGTGCTGCACCGGCTGGGCATGTCGGTCGGCGCGCTGCGTGAGCTGGACCGGGAGCCGGGGCGGTTCGGCGCCGGCGTGCGCATCCGTGACAGCCGGCACCCGGCGTTGCGGGTGATGTCCCGGCCGGCGCTCGACCTGCTGGCCTACGTGCAGTTCGTGCAGGACGCCGGCTTCGCGTGGGGCGCGGCGGTCGAGGACGCCTTCGCCGAGCAGCACCGGTACGGCCGGTTCACCCGGACGTGGGTGTAGCCGTGGCGAAGCTGAGCACCGAGGACCTGAGGCAGTACCCGGTGATCGTGGCCTGGGGCTGGTACTGGGGCTCGCCGGTCGAGTACATCAGGCGGCAGATCAACCTGGCGCGGCTCGACGGGGCGCCGGGCGACGTCTACGAGAAGCAGCCGGCCGCCGACTGGGAGACGCACCCGCAGCACAAGCGGGGGTCGCTGAGCGACGGGGACCTCTACTACATCGGCAAGGAGGACCGGGTGTGGAGCCGGTGGCGCCCGGACACGATGCTCCCCTACACCAGCGACGGTGTGGAGCGCCGGCTCGCCCGGGTGCGGGAAGCCGCCGCGGCGCAGTCCTGACCGCTTCCATCCCGGCCCGCCATGGTGGGCCGCGGGTGGTGGCCGTCAGGCCAGGAAGGGAGGCCGGAATGCCCGGCGAGGACGAACACAAGGACTGGTGCGACGAGCACGACGAGGAGCAGGGCTGCGCCACCGACTGGTCGGGCTGCGCCGACTACGACACGGGGGCGGAGATCCTCACCAGGATCCTCCAGCGGCCTGGCCAGGCGCCGATCGTGCAGCTGTCGCTTCAGGTGGACGGCAGCGAGGTCGTGGCGGACTTCTCGCCGCACACGCTGAAGCGCCTGGGCGGCGAGATCGAGGGGCTGGTGTCCGAGGCGCGGGCGCTCGCCTACCAGCACGAGAAGGAGACCGCGAGCAGTTGACCCGGCCGCTTCCGCCGGGCTCGGGGCGACCCGAGCCCGGGCGGTGGCCGCCGAGGGCCAAGAAGGAGGACAAGGTGAGCGAGAAGGATGACCGGCTGATCGTGCTGGCCGGCGGGGACGCGGTGTACGTGTTCCGGCCCGATCAGGACGAGACCGCGCAGGCGCAGCAGGCGGTCCTGGACGTGGCGTACCCGGCCGACGAGACGGCGCGGTTCCGCGTCGCCCCGGACCGGTGGCCGGCAGCGGAGGCGGCGCTGCTGGCCGAGTCGCCCGACCTGACGATCGTGGACGTGCGAGGCGCCGGCTCCGAGTGAGCATCGCTGGGCCGCTTCCGTGGCACCTGGCTTCGGCCGGGTGCGCGCGGTGGCCGCCCAGGCCAGGAGGGGAGGGCATCGTGCCCACGCAGAAGGAAAGGTTCGAGGCCGCGTTCGAGCGGCTGCGCCAGCGCAACATCACGCCGACGCTGGTGACCGACTACCGCTCGACGGTCCGCAGTGAGTGCCTGGAGGCGTTCGTACTGGAGGCCGAGAAGGCTGGCACCCACCTGTGGGCCGGCGCGAGCCACGAGGGTGCCCGCTGGATGGATCGCCGATGGCCCCAGCGGCACGGCCTGACGGAGCGCGACACGCGCCTGGCGATGTTCCGCCAGGGCGACAGTGAGCCGACGGCGATCCCCCGCCTGTGGTTCAGCTTCCCGCACCTGCTGCCCGAGACGGCGCTGGTCATCGTGGACGCCTTCCAGGCGAAGGACTTCGCCGCCAACTGGGACGGGGACCCGACCAAGTCCGTGACGGTCGATCTGACCTGACCGCTTCCGTCGTCCATCCGGCTCGCGTCGGGTGGACGTACGGTGGCCGCCGAGGCCAGGACAAGGAGACGAGAGAGATGAAGGTACTGGTAGCGACCCGCAGGGGTCAGGGCGAGCGCCCGGGCGACTTCACGTGGGTCCCTGAAGGCGAGCTGGTGTTCCCCGGGTTCGTCTGCGACACGGACCGGCTCAACCCGGAGGGCGGCTGCGGCTGCGGTCGAGCGCTGGCCGGCGTCGAATCGGCCAAAGCCACCACCACGGCCGAGGTGGTCGAGCGTGACCTGACGTTCGAGCAGCTCCAGGAGATCATCGCGAACGCCCTTCTCCGGCAGGGCTGGGGGCGCGACGACGAGTTGGCCGAGAGTATCGCGGATGACATCGAGGGCGCCTGCGAAGACCTGCCGGTCGGCACGGTCGTCGGCCGGCGGCTCGACGAGCTGTTCGCGCGCTGACCGCTTCCGTGGCTCATCCGGGCAACCGGGTGGGCCTCGGTGGCCGCCAGGGTCAAACGAGGAGGGCGAGAGAGATGGCGTACCTGAAGGACTTCCGTCCCGGCGAGCAGGTGTTCGTCGCCGCCGACGCGAGCGAGTGGATCGGGATCGAGGTCGACTCGGTCAACCCCGAGGACGGCGTGGTGCGTGGCCGGGTCGTCTGGACCAACGACGTGCCGGGCTTCGAGGTCGGCGACGACCTCGACTTCGACGAGGGCCTGCTGGCCCACAAGGAGCTGACGGTCCAGGCGGTGATCAACCGCCACAACCAGTCCTGACTGCTTCCGTCCCGCCCGGCCAGGCGCCGGGCGGGCTCGGTGGCCGCCAGGGCCAAGAAGGGAGATCGATGAACATGACGGAGACCGATGGCAGAACGGTGCAGATCGAGCGGGTGAGCGAGCCGGCCGAGCTGTTCCGCCACTACCCCGGCCAGAGTCAGGAGCAGCCCTGCTACCTGGGGCTGGACCTGGAGAGCGGGCGGCTGTTCTGCGCCTACAACCCGGAGCTGGGGCCGCCGTACCCGACGCCGATGGCGATCCACCTCGGGCGGATCCGGGGCGTGGCGATCCCGTGCCTGACCGCCGACGCGGCGAACCGGCTGATGGAGGAGGTCAAGCGCCTCGCGCAGCAGGTGCTCGACGGCTCGTCGATCGAGGTCGACGAGCTGACGCTGAACACCGTGGGGCTGCTCGACGAGGACGCCAGCGAGGCGTGGGGCGGCCTGTGCGACTGGGTCTCGTCGTTCTGCGAGGACCCGGACGCGGAGACGGTCGAGGGTGTCGACGCCGCCGACTGGTACGCCGGCGACGCCACGCTGCCCGCCACCCTGGGGCTCGGCGCGGCGACCGCCGACGAGCAGCTCGACGAGATGGCCCGGGACGTCGAGGACTGGATGCGCAGCGACTGCGAGGGCGTCGTGGTGCCCCTGGGCGTGCGGGAGCACCTCGACCGGCTGCGCGCGGAGGCGCGGGCGCTCGCGAGCGCGTGAGCGTCGGACCCGACTGCTTCTGTGGTGCCCGGTGCAAGCCGGGTGCCGCGGTGGCCGCCAGGGCCTGGACAGGAGAAGCGTCATGATCGATCTGAGAGAGCATGCGGCGCGCAGCCCGAAGGAACGGGCGCGCCGCCTGGGGGTCGCCAAGGTGGTGCGGGAGGTGGCCGCGAAGCAGCACGCGGAGTTCCTGCTCGCCGAGGCGGCGGTGATCGTCCTGGGCGAGTTCGGCGATGAGGTGGCCCGGATCATCGTGCAGACCTCGCCGTGCCAGATCAGCTTGCACGGGCAGGCGATCATCACTGAGGTGATGGATGCCGACGACGAGCCGATCTGGTCGGCGCTGGGCCGCGGCGAGGGCGCCGGCCGGCTCTGGGCGGGCGAGGGCGAGGCGGCCGAACTGATCACCCAGGCGTGGGGTGTCTCGTCGGAGGCGTTCCGTCCCGTCGACGAGCACAAGGGCCTCTACGAGATCCGCCTGCACCGCGCGGCGGGGGCACGGTCGTGAACGGCCCCCGGATCGTCGACATGGGCATCGGCGCGACCCCCGTCATCCCTGACGGGACCAACGAGTACGACGAGACGTTCGAGCAGGCGTGGGCGCGCTACCGGGCCAACCACCCCGAGGTGGTCGCCTCATGGGGGCAGCAGAACGGCCGGTGGCCGAAGTGCACCTGCCCGCCCTGCGACCCGGAGAAGCGCCGGCTGCAGCCGGACATCTTCGTCAACAAGCAGGACGCCTGACCGCTTCCGCCGGGCTCGACCTCGTCGAGCCCGCGCGGTGGCCGCCCGGCCAGAGCCACAGACACGAGAGGAACCACATGCAGATCAAGCGGATCATGACCGCGCTGGCGCTGGCCGGCATGCTCGGCGGCCCGACCGCGGCCCTCGCGGCGTGCGCGCCGGCCGACCAGTCGGCCAGCCCCGACCAGGTCGAGGTCGAGGACAGCGGCTTCGACACGGACGAGGACGAGGACTGCGACCTCGACGACCAGCGCGAGGGCGACCGGGACTGCGGCTACTACTCCAGCCCGGGCGTCTGGAGCTGGTACCCCTGGGTCATCCTGCACCGGACCACCACGCCGCCGGCCGGCTGGCACCGGCCGTACTCCTACAGCCGCACCAAGCCCGGGGTGAACACCCCGAAGACCGGCACGAAGACCCGGTCGACGACCGGCTCCAAGCCGGGCTCCTCGGGCACCAAGGCGGGCTCGACCGGCGGCGGCAGCAAGACCACCGGGGGCAAGACCACCACCGGCGGCGGCACCCGGTCGTCCGGGGGCGGCGGCCGGCGCTGACGCCTTCTGTCATGCCTCGCGCTGCGGCGCGGGGCATGGCGGTGGCCGCCAGGGCCTGACCGCAGCGGTGGCTGCGGAAGTTCGAGGAGTTCGACATGGCAAAGATCAAGTACGAGAACTGGAGGCCGGGCCCGGAGGTCATGTCCGAGATCCGGCGCGCCGAGCAGATCTGTCGGGCGTACGCCGCGCAGGGGTACGACCTCACGCTGCGCCAGCTCTACTATCAGTTCGTGGCCAGGGACTGGATCCCGAACACGATGCAGTCGTACAAGCGCCTCGGCGACATCGTCAACAAGGCGCGGCTGGCCGGCCTGCTCGACTGGAACTACATCGTGGACCGGACCCGGAACCTGCGGTCCAACTCCCACTGGCGCGACCCCGACTCGATCATCAACGCCGCGGCGCGAAGCTTCCAGGTCGACAAATGGGCCGACCAGGAGCGGCGGGTCGAGGTGTGGGTCGAGAAGGAGGCCCTCGCCGGCATCGTCGAGCGGGTGGCCAGCGAGCACGACGTCGCCTGGTTCTCCTGCCGGGGCTACGTCTCGCAGAGCGAGCTGTGGGGCGCCGCGCAGCGGCACTACCGCTACATCAAGGGCGGGCAGGGCGTCACGGTGCTGCACCTGGGCGACCACGACCCGTCGGGCATCGACATGACCCGGGACATCCGGGACCGGCTGGAGAAGTTCCTGGACTACGACTGGCTCAACGCCCACGTCGACGAGTTCGAGGGCGACCGGGTGCTGATCCGGGACATCCGGGACGCCATGCGCAGGCACGTGGGCGATCATCCGATCGAGGTGCGGCGCATCGCCCTGAACTACAACCAGGTCGAGGAGTACGACCCGCCGCCGAACCCGGCGAAGCTGACGGACTCGCGGGCCAACGGCTACGTTGCCGAGCACGGCTACGACTCGTGGGAGCTGGACGCCCTGGACCCCAACACGCTCGCTGGACTGATCACCGAGCACGTGGAGGGTCTGCGCGACGACGATCTCTACGAGGTGCAGCAGAGCATCGAGGACGAGCACCGGCGGCTGCTGGAGCTGGCCTCGTCGCGCTGGGACGACATCGTGGACCTGCTGCGCTCCTGACCGCTTCGGTCCCGGCCGGCTCTGCGCCGGACGGGGTCGTGGCCGTCAGGGCCAATCGGGATGGCGCCGCCCGTTGATCGGGCGGCTTTTCTCGACTACCTTGGGTGTATTAAATGAACCTGGAGGCACCATGAAGAGCCGGTACAGCGACCCGAACTTCGGACGACCGCGCCCGCAGCGCGGCGTCCGGGGCGGCAAGCTGGTCGCGGCGGTCGTCATCGGCATCCCTGCCGCCGGCATAATCACCGGCGTCGGCGCGTGGAGCGCGCTCGTCGTCGTGCCGGTCGCGCTGGTCGTCTGGGGCGTGGTCAAGCCCGGCGCTCGACGGGGGGCGCTGCGTCGATGAACACCGAGGACTACGACTTCCGGGCGGACGTGGCCCGGCTGATCGCCGACCCACCCCTGCAGCCGCGCGCCATCAGCAACTACATGGCGCGCTCCAAGCCGGGCAGGCAGTACGCCAGCGACCCGTTCCCCCCGCCCACCGCGTACTTCCGCAGTGGCGAGGTGATCCTGGTCGACCCCGAGAAGTTCTACGAGGAGGGTCCGCGACTCAACCGCCGCGGATGGTCGCCGATGTGGCACCACAAGACCAGGCAGGCGCGTCGAGAATGGCACGCTCGCGTGCTCGGCGGGGGCCGTCCCGGCGCCCGCAAGGCAGCGAGCGGCTGATCGGTCCGCTTCCGTCCGGCCCGCCTGGTGCGGGTCGTGGCGGTGGCCGACCGGCCAGAACCAGGTTCACCGAATCGAGGCAGAAGCATGACTCAGCAGCAGTCGGGTGCGCCCACCAAGCGATGGGTCGACCCGCCCGAGGGCACTTCGACGATCACCTTCGTCGCCGACGAGGCGCACGCCCTCCTCGACGACGGCACCAGCCCCGTGGTCGACGCCAACGGCGACCCGGTGGATCTCCCGCCGGAGTTCGAGGTCGACAGCCTGATCCGCCTGTTCTTCGCCGGCCGCGTGCCCGCCCGGGACTGCCCGCACTACATCGCCAAGAGCGAGGCCCGCGCCGGCTACCGCCGGTGCGAGCACTGCCAGCGCGGTCGCAGCTTCCAGGTGGGCGTCCACCTCGATGAGACGCCGGCGATGCGCACCGTCTGACCGACCCGCTTCCGTGCAGTCCGGGACCTCCCGGGCTGCCGCGGTGGCCGACCGGCCAGGACCAGAGATTGACAGGAGAATCATGATCGAGAACACCAGCCGCCGGGACCCGCTGACGCATCTCGCCGGCGCCTGGGGCGACCCGGGCCGGTACATCGAGGAGCAGGAGGCGGCCGGGCAGGCTCAGCTGGTCAACTCCGACCGGCTGCCGACCAAGTTCAACGACTGGGACCTGAAGGACCCGCAGAAGGCGTACGAGGACTTGGGCTTCATCTTCGGTCCGGTGGACGCCGGCGACCCGATGTTCCGGCAGGCCCAGCTCCCCAAGGGCTGGAAGCGGCAGGGCTCCGACCACTCGATGTGGTCGTACCTCGTCGACGAGCTGGGTCGCAAGCGGGTGTCCATCTTCTACAAGGCCGCCTTCTACGACCGGGACGCCTTCATGTCGCTCACCAGCGTCGGCAACTATGCCTACGACGTGCTGCACGGTGAGGTCGAGGAGCCGATCTTCGACGGCGCCTGGTGCACGCCGGCGGCCTTCGTGGAGGCGCTGCGGAAGAAGCGCGCCGACCGGGTCGGAATCCTGGAGATGTACCAGCGCAACGCCAGCGACGAGACCGATCGGATCGACGAGCTGAACTCCGAGATCGCCAGGATCGACGAGCTGATCAAGCACCACGGCTGACCGCCGCGCTTCCGTCCGGCCTGGGGCATCCCGGGCCGGTGCGGTGGCCGACCGGCCAGAGCAAGATCGAGATGTCTTGGAGGCATCCGTGTTCACGTACATCCAGACTGAGTCTCGCCTGTGGACCGTCGGCTCCCACGGTCCAGGCGGCAAGTGGGAGCCCGAGAGCGACCACGACAGCCCGGCCGCCGCGGCCAAGCGGGTGGCCTACCTCAATGGTGGCGCCGACCCCGACGCCGGCGACAGCGAGCTGGGCGAGCGCGTCCAGCAGTTGGAGGAGGAGGTGCGTCAGCTCTGGGCGGCGCTGGAGCGAGCTGGCGTCGCCGTCGGCGCCTGACCGGCCTACTTCCGTCCGGCCCGGGGCATCCCGGGCCGGTGCGGTGGCCGACCGGCCAGAACCCCCGAGAAGAGGAGAGGAGAGCGGGATGCACGACACCCGAGCGATGCCCAACGGCACCGAGCGCGAGGGCGAGCACTGGAACGCGCGGCTGATCCGCGAGAAGGCCGAGCGCAAGGCGGCCGGCGCCTGGGAGATGCCGGACTGGATGGAGCAGTACCGAGACCTGATCGGCAACACGGGCGGCAACACGGTGGAGGACCTGCTGTACCGCCTGGAGACCACCGAGAGGTTGGCCTTCACCAACATCGTGGTCTTCACAATGGCCACGGACGTGAAGGCGCAGGTCGGCCTGCTGTACCGGCTGCGCCAGGCCGGGATGCTGCGGGGTGAGCCGCGGTGAAACTGATCCTGACCGAGACCCGCTACGGCACCATCCACGTCAGCACGGAGCAGGGCGCGATCTTCTTCAAGATCGAGCCTGGGGCGATCCCGTCATACCACGCCACAATCCGGTCGTACCTGCCCGGCCTGGCCGACTCGCACGCCAGGACTGTCGAGGAGGCAGCCGAGAAGTGCGTGACGTCGCTCAGCAACTGGATGCGTCACCACCTGGAGGGTCGTGTACCGATCGAACTGGTCGACGAGCGCGGGAAGCGTCGCACCACCTGAGCGCCTGACCGCTTCCGCCGGGCTCGACCTCGTCGAGCCCGCGCGGTGGCCGCCAAGGGCCTGGATGGGAGAAGCGAGATGAGCAAGAAGCGGATCGCGGCGCTCGCGGTCGCCGCGGCGCTCGCCGGCGGGACCGTCGGCTGCGGCGCGGACATGGACTACAACCAGCGGGCCGACTACCTGACGAAGACGGGCCAGCGCGGCGCCGAGGCGCACGAGCGGCTCAAGGTGCAGGGCGCGAAGGTCGACAAGGACCGGTGCGAGAAGGTCTACGTGGCAACGGTGTACGACGACATCCCCAGCGGCGGCATCGCCGACGGGGGCTGGCGCTCCGAGGTCAAGAAGACGTTCGTCGAGGCGTGCCTGTCGGGCAACGCGGCCACGCCGGCGCCGAGCGGGTCGTCGACCCCTACAGGGTGATTCGGTACGCCGGCTGCACCTCGCCGGCGGGCACGACGATGTCGGCGGCCTCCACAGGGAGGCCGCCGGCCAGCATTCGGCGGGCGATGGCCATGACGGCGGCGCCGGCGGGCAGCTGCAGCGCGCGGGCCTCCTCTTCGGTGGCCGACCTGCAGCTCGGCATTTCGAAGATCTCGTCGACGTGCACGCCGGCGGCGGCCAGCTGGTCGAACGGCTCGGCCCACAGGGCGTCGCCCTTGGACAGGTCGGTGGCCGTGATCCGTGGGATAGGGATGCGGCTGACGGTGATCCGCTGGGGCCGGCCGTCGCGCTCGTGCATCATCGTCTGCTCCAGCAGCACCTCGCCCTCGTCGACGCCGAGCGCGTCGGCGAGGTCGGCGGTGGCCGCCACGCGGGCGCGGGCGCACGTGGCGATGATGTCGCCCCACCCGGTCAGGTAGCGGTCGTGTGCGAGGCGGCGGGGAGCGCGCCGGGCGCGGACCTGGGTGCCGCGGCCGGTGATGGTCTCGACGAGCCCTTCGGCGCGCAGCGCGTCGAACGCCTTGGCGATCGTGCCGCGGGCGACGCCGTACTGCTCGGCGAGCGCCGTCTCGCCGCGGAAGGTCCAGCCGGCCGGCAGCTCGCCCGACTCGATCCGGGCTCGGATCTCGTCGGCGATCTGCCGATAGCGAGCTGGTGTCTCCGCGGGCGACATGGTGATCACGGTACCGCCTCTTCTCCTCGGCTCTGCCCGAGCCGACCTCTACATGACAGCAGACTCTAACCTGTCTGGTCAGACCTGACTAGACAGACCGGCATAGACAGGAGTACGGTGCCCCCATGATGGACACGACGAGGCCGGCCCCCGGGGCCACGGGGCCAGGGGGCCAGGAGGGCCCCGAGGGGGCCAGCGTGGCCCCGCTGATGGGCCAGAACGGGGCCGGCCCCCTGGTGGGCCAGGGGGCCACGATCGGGGGCCACCCGGGGGCCGCTGCTCCCGCGGCCCCCCAGCAGGCGGCCCCCGCGGCCCCGCTGGCGGCCTCCCTCTACAAGGCGTCGTCGGGGGCCAGCAAGATCGCCGCGAGGGGCCAGAAGGCCAGGGATGAGGCCGAGGCAGACGCCATTCGCCTGAAGGCCGAGAGCGACGCGCGACTTGCTGCGGAGGCCACCAGGGAGGCCGCCCGGCTCCGCAAGGAGGCCGCCAAGGAGGCCGCCAAGGAGAAGCGCCGGGAGGCCATGGGCCGAGTGGTGGGCCGCTTCACGGGGGCCGTGGGCCGCTCGCTGGCCTACACCAAGGCCAACGCCGACGCGGTCTACTCGATGGCCATCTACGCGGCCACCGCCACCATCGCGGCGTGGTCGCAGGCCCAGGTCGCGCACGACCTGTTCCAGTGGTCGTGGCTGCGCTCCATTGGCTCCGCCCTGTTCATCGAGGGCCTGAGCCTGGCGTTCGCCCTGACCGGCCACAAGCTGCGCATGGAGGGCGAACGGGCCTGGTTCTACCGGATCATGACCTTCGCGGCGGCCGGCTTCGGCGCCTACGTGAACTTCTTCGCCCACTACGAGGACCCCCGGCTGCCGGCCTGGGTAGCGCAGCTCATGGCCACCCTCCTGGCCGCCAGCTCGGTTGCCGGCATCACCCTGTGGGAGGCGCGCACCAACGCGCGGTCCCGCAAGGCGATGCGCAAGGCCGAGAAGAAGGACCAGCCGAAGGCCCGCCTGGGCATTGACCTGCTGCTTCGCTACCCGGGCACCTTCTTCTGGGCCTGGTCGGCGCAGGTGGCGTACCCGAAGGTGCGCACCCGCGACGAAGCGATTCGGGTCGGCCGGCAGATGCGGGCCGACCGCCGTGAGCGGCTGGCCCGGGAGGCACAGGAGCGGGAGGCCCTCAAGGTCGACGCGGAGATCCGCGAGACCGCCAAGAAGGCCGCCCTGAAGGCCGCCAAGAAGGGGGAGGCCGGCCTCGTCCTGACGAGCCTGGCCCACCTGGCCCAGTACGGCTCGGCGGCCCTCGGGGGCCAGCGGGCGCTGGAGGCCGGCCCCTCGGCCCCGAAGGCCGGCCTCACGATCGAGGGGGCCGTCGTGGCCCCCGAGGCCGGCCCCCGGCCCCCGGCCCACGAGGCCG